>DATKKY010000112.1:0-7420 GCA_035542695.1 bacterium
TGAAAGGAAGGGCGTGATGTCAAAGACTCTGCTCAAGCCGGCTGCGATGAGGTGTCCGCCCCAAGGGTAGGCGACGGCGTGCCCAGCCAAGAGGGGATCGGTGGGCGGGATATTGCCGTTCAGGATCTGGTAGATGATCCCGGCGTGCATGAAGCTGTGAAACGAATAGACCCGGAACTCAGGATTCAGAACGTATATGAGGGCAACCGGTGCGACACCCAACGCCACAAGCCATATCTTCGGAATCCGCTTGCCGGCAAGGAAGAACCCCAGCCAACCCAGCGTCACCGCTGTGAGCGCATAAAAGACTATGGCCATCATGCCACCGGTCTCCGTCTTGCGCGGAGGATACCACACTCGAGCCTGGTCTGTCACGGGATTCGCGGCCACGAGAGCCGAGCCAATTCGGATTGACACTAGCGCAGCCCTGTGGTAGCTTTCAAAGGTTAGCATACCCGCCTGAGAGAGGTACTGAAGTGAGTTCTACGAGTGACACCATGAGCCACGACTGTGCTCTGACCCACGGGAGGTAGGCATGGCAGGAATTGTTGGTTATGGCGCATATGCTCCGCGTTTCAGGATCAAGGTTGAGGAGATCGCCAAGGTCTGGGGTGCCGATGCCCCGAGCTACAAACGCGGCCTCAAGCTTGAGGAAAAGTCGGTACCGGCGCCGGATCAGGACGTGATTTCCATGTCGGTTGAGGCAGCTCGCAATGCTGTCAGGCGGGCTCGCATCGATCCCAAGAAGATCGGCGCGATCTACATCGGTTCGGAATCGCACCCCTACGCCGTCAAACCGAGCGGCACGGTGGTAGCCGAGGCGATCGGCGCAACTCCTGACATCCACTGCGCGGACTTCGAGTTTGCCTGCAAGGCCGGTTCGGAGGGCATGTTTGTGGTACTCGGACTGGTCGAGGCCAACATGATGGACTACGGGCTTGCGATTGGCGCTGACACCTCGCAGGGCGCCCCGGGCGATGCCCTTGAGTACTCGGCGGCAGCCGGTGCAGCTGCCTTTATCTTCGGAAAGAAGAACACCGTTGCCGAGGTCGAGCACACTTTCTCCTACATGACCGATACTCCGGATTTCTGGCGCAGGGAGTACATGCATTATCCTAGACACGCCGGCAGGTTTACCGGCGAGCCCGCTTACTTCAAGCACGTCAAGGGTGCGGCTACCGCCATCATGAAGATGTCGGAAACCAAGCCGGGCGACTTCGACTTCGCAGTCTTCCATCAGCCCAATGGCAAGTTTCCCACTCAGGTGGCCAAGGAACTAGGCTTCAAGAAGGAGCAGATTGAGACCGGGCTCCTAAGCCCCAGGCTGGGCAATACCTATTCGGGCTCATCGCCGATCGGGCTGACCGCCATACTGGACGTGGCCAAGCCCGGGCAACGGATCATCATGGTCTCTTACGGATCGGGGGCAGGCAGCGACGCCTTCATTTACCGGGTGACCGATCGCATCACGTCGGTCCAGGGGCTCGCGCCTTCGACCTCGGACTATCTCGACAACAACAAGGCCTATCTGGAATACGGGGAGTACGCTAAGTTCAGACGGAAAATCAGAAGGGCAGAATAAGCCGACAACCATTCACATTGAGGAGCCTTAATCATGAGAGATGTAGCAGTGATAGGCGTGGGCTTGATCAAATGGGGCGAGCTCTGGGAGAAGTCCCTGCGGACGATGTTCGCCGAAGCCGGCCTGAATGCCGTCAAGGATGCCGGGGTCGATCACATTGACTCAATGTACGTCGGCTGCATGAGCTCTGGGCTGTTTGTTGACCAGGAGCACTTGGGCGCGCTGTGTGCGGACTACTTGGGTATGGGGCCGATCCCTGCCACCAGGGTGGAGTCGGCCTGTGCTTCGGGCGGCGTGGCGATGAAAGCGGGCTTCATCGAGGTGGCCTCTGGCATGAGTGACATTGTGCTAGTGGGCGGAGTCGAGAAGATGACCGACGTCGACGGGGCGGGAGCAACCTATGCACTTGCTGCCGCAGCCGATCAGGAGTACGAGGTTTACAATGGGGTCACTTTCCCTGGTCTTTACGCCATGATGGCGCGCGCCCACATGCAGAAATATGGGACCACGCGGAAGCAGATGGCGCACGTGCCCGTCAAGAGCCACGACAACGGTTATCTCAATCCTTACGCCCAGTACCAGATGAAGATAACGGTGGACCAAGTGATCGGAGCTGTCAAGGTCGCCGATCCTTTGACCATTCTTGACTGCTCGCCCATCACCGATGGGGCAGCGGCGGTGATACTCTGCCCGCTCACGATGGCCAAGAAGCTGTCCAAGAAGAGACCGGTGAAGATCGCTGGGATAGGGCATGCCACTGACACCATCGCGCTCCACCAGCGGAAGGACATAACCTGGCTGGATGCCTGCGAAAGGTCAGCGCTCGCGGCCTACAAAATGGCCGGCGTCAAGCCGACCGACATAGATCTTGCTGAGGTGCACGACTGCTTCTCCATCTCCGAGATCATGGCTATCGAAGCTCTCGGTTTTGTGGAGAAGGGCAGGGGAGGGCCGGCAACTGAGGCCGGGGAGACGGCGATTGGTGGGAGAATCCCTATCAACACCAGCGGGGGCCTTAAGTCCAAGGGGCATCCGGTCGGCGCCACAGGGGTCGCCCAGATCTGCGAGATCACCAGCCAGCTGAGGGGCGAGTCCGGCCCGCGGCAAGTCAAAGGGGCCAAATGCGGACTGACCCAGAACATGGGCGGAACATGTGCGAGCTCAGTCGTTCATATCCTGGAGGTAGCATAGATGTCGACTTCGGCCAGATACTGGAGAGAGATACCGCAGCGTTATAGGCTCGAAGCCGCGAAGTGCAAGGGGTGCGGCAAGGTGTGGTTTCCGCCGCGATTGATCTGTCCTGCATGCCGCAAGCGCAACTTCGAACCGATCAAGCTCTCTGACAAAGGCAGGCTGACCACCTACACAGTGATACGTGTCGCACCCAAGGATTTCACTGATGAGGCACCTTATGCCGTCGGGATCATTGAGCTCGAGGGGGGGGTCCCGATTCAGTGCCAGGTAGTTGATTGCACCATCGAAGAGCTTAAGATTGGCCTGCCGGTCAAGATCGAATTCCGCAAGATCAAGGAGGAAGGGGAGGCCGGCATTCTCTGTTACGGCTACAAGGCCGTGCTTGCAAGATAAGGGGAAGAGGTATCGCTTGGCAGAGTCCTATCAGACCATCGAGATCAGCATTCGTGACCGCGTGGCCCACGTTGCTCTGAATCGCCCGGACGTGCGGAACGCCTTCAACGAAGTGATGATCGAAGACCTGATCCGGGTGCTCGAGAAGGTGAACGAGGACGATGCGGTACGGGTGTTGGTTCTTACCGGCAACGGCACCTCGTTCTGCTCGGGCGCGGATCTCAACTGGATGAAGAAGATGAAGGGCTTCACAGTTGAAGAGAACTACCGTGATGCCATGCGCCTCGCTGAGTTGATGCTCAAACTCTATAGCCTGCCTAAGCCGACGATCGCCCGGGTCAACGGCGCCTCCATCGGGGGCAGCAATGGCCTTGTGGCTGCATGCGATATCGTGATTGCTTCCCACCGGGCCGAATTCAGCTTGAGCGAAGTCAAGATTGGACTGGTCCCAGCCTGCATAGGCCCGTACCTGGTCAAGCGTATCGGCGAAGCTGCCTGCCGTGACCTCTTCCTGACGGGCCAGCGAATCTCGGCGGATCAGGCGAGGGCCTTGGGTTTGGTCAACGATGTGGTGACCCATGAGAATCTCGATGCCCGGCTCGGGGAGAAGATAGCTAGTTTGCTCACCAGCGGGCCACACGCCCTTGCTGTAAGCAAAGAGCTGCTCGGACGCGTGGGGTCCATGCCCCTCGCGGAAGCCAAGGATTACACGGCCCGCATGATCGCCGAATTGCGGTGTGGTGAGGAAGCGCAGGAAGGGATGACCGCCTTCCTGGAGAAGCGCAGGCCCAGGTGGTCGTGAGCCGGAGCGGGGGGCCGGGAGACAGGTCGCAACGGCCGGGCGTAAGCTGCATCTAACACGGGTGTCCTCGGAAGGAGGAAATGCATGGCTCAAGAGGAAGTCAGGGTAGGGGATGCAGCTCCAGATTTCACGCTTAAAGACCATAAGGGCCGGGAAGTCAAGCTGAGCGCTCATCGCGGCAAGACTGTGATCCTCGGGTTTCATCCACTCGCTTGGACACCGGTTTGCGCCAAGCAGATGAAAGACCTCGAGGCCAATGCGGTTGCATTCGAGGAGCGCGGAGCGGTCGCCTTCGGTCTAAGCGTTGACAGCTCGCCATCGAAGCACGCTTGGGCCGAGAGCCTGGGCATCACCAAGACGCCGCTCTTAGCCGACTTCTGGCCTCACGGGGGCGTCGCCGGGAAGTACGGCATCTTCCGAGAGGCGGATGGCTTCAGCGAGCGGGCGGTTTTCATAATTGATCCTCAGGGCAAGGTCCGGTTCAAGAAGATCTATCCTATAAAGCAGGTCCCGGACATCAAAGAGATCATGGACAACCTCTGAGGCTTGGGGGCGGTCACAATCGCGGCCGAACACCTTCGCCGGGACGGTGGCGGAGCGCCGGGAGGGTAGCATGGCTGAGTACTCAGTCCTCGTTGGGGGCCAGGCCGGGGATGGCATACGCCAGGTCGGGAGCCTGATAGCACACCTCTTCAGCTCGCTTGGCTACCGGATCTACTTCTGGGATGACTATCCGTCGCTCATAAGAGGCGGCCACAACTTCAGCATCATCAGGGCTAGCGACCGCAAGATCGGCGCATACACCGAGACCGTCGATGTCTTGGTAGCCCTCAACCAGACAGTGGTCGAGAAGCACGCCAGCAAACTCAAGCCCGACGGGCTCCTGGTTTTCGATTCGGACGCAGTCAAGGCCAATGGCCTAGGGCTTCCTCTCGCAAGCCTAGTGAAGCAGGCCGGCGGGAAGCCCATAATGCGCAACGTCGCCGCCCTGGGAGCGATTGCCAGGACGCTGGGCCTGGAATGGCCGACGGTCAGGGCACTGGTTCAAGCTGAGGTTGCCAAGCAGACTGACCTCAACCTCAAGATTGCCGAGGCGGCATACAACCAGGCGGGTGCGCCGCGCCTGCGCGTCGAGCCCCTGGCCTCGCAGCCGCTGCCCCTGATCGGCGGCAACGAAGCTATCGCTCTGGGGGCGGTGCGTGCGGGCCTCAAGCTTTACATCGCTTATCCCATGACGCCGTCGTCGAACCTGCTGCACTTTCTTGCCCAGAATGACCAGGAGCTTGGCATCGTCGCCTATCATCCCGAGAATGAAATCGCCGCGGTGATAACGGCGATCGGCGGCGCTTACGCTGGAACGCGCACCATGGTCGGCACCTCAGGCGGAGGTTTCGCCTTGATGGTCGAGGGCCTAAGCCTCGCTGCCGCGAGCGAGTCGCCCGTGGTGTTTGTGGTCGGCCAGCGGCCGGGGCCCAGCACCGGCTTGCCGACTTACACCTGCCAGAGTGATCTCTTTTTCATCCTCAATGCTGGCCACGGAGAGTTCGTCAGGTTCGTCGTGGCGCCTGGCGACCCTGACGAGGCCTTCTTGCTCACCGGCCTGGCGATGAACACTGCCTGGAAATACCAGATCCCGGCCTTTGTGATCTCGGACAAGAACCTGAGCGAGGGCAGCTTCAGCTTCGAAGCGCGCGGGGATGAGGTAACGCGCCAGGAGCCGCTCGCCTGGGGAGGCAAGGGCAATTACCGGAGATACGAGCGCACGGTTGACGGTGTCTCGCCACTGGCGTTTCCCGGCAGGCAGGGTGCCATCGTCAAGGCCAACAGCTACGAGCATGACGAGTACGGCATCACCACCGAAGAGGCCGAGAAGACTGTGGAGATGCAAGACAAGCGACTTGGTAAGCGCCGTTATCTTGTTGAGGAAGTCGAGCGGCTGAAGTCGGTCAAGGTCTATGGCGACGCGACTGCCGCGACAGCGCTGGTCACCTGGGGCTCGACCAAAGGGGCCTGCGTGGAAGTGGCTGAAGATCTGGGTCTCCGGGTGATCCAGCCCCTGGTGCTGGACCCCCTGCCCTCGGGCCAACTTGGCGCTGCGCTGGCTGGAGTGAAGCGCCTGATCTCGGTGGAGAACAATGCCACGGGCTGCCTCGCGCGGCTGCTCGCCTGTCACGGCGTCGTGGCGAACGACAAGATACTCAAGTACGATGGCAGGCCTTTCGCAGTCGATGACCTGAGGAAGCGCCTTGGGGAGGTGCTCCGATGAGCGAGCTCCAGCTCGGCACGTACGCAGAGAATACCTGGTGCAAAGGCTGCGGCAATTTCGGCATTCTCTCGGCGGCAAACGAGGCGGTGAAGACACTTGTGGATGCGGGCACGCCACTCGAGACTATCGTTCTGGCCTCCGGCATCGGCTGTCACGCTAAGCTAGTAGATTACGTCAACGTCAATAGTTTCTACTCGATTCATGGCCGCGTGCCGCCGACCATAACAGGCATCAAGCTCGCCAATCCGGGGCTGACCGTGATCGGCCATGCCGGCGACGGCGATGCCTATGGCGAGGGGCTGGCCCATCTTATCATGTCAGCCAAGCGCAACGTCGATGTGACCATGATCGTCCACGATAACCGGGTTTACGGCCTGACGACGGGGCAGGTCACGCCTACGAGCCCGGTCGGCTTCCCCGGCAAGTCAACGCCGAGGGGTGGCATTGAGGAGCCCTTGAATCCCATTGAACTCATGCTAGCGGCGGGAGCGACTTTCGTCGCGCGTGGCTATTCGGTCAAGACCAAGGAGCTGGCAGCCTTGATCGTTGCCGCTGCACGCCACAAAGGATTTGCTTTCATCGACGTGTTACAGCCGTGCTTCACCTTCTTCAATACCTACCAGCTCTATAACTCGCGGGTTTACGAGCTTGAGGGCCACGACACATCCAACCTCGACGCTGCCCATGCGCGGGCCCGGGAGTGGAACTACGGCGAGGGAGAGCGCATCCCGATCGGCCTGTTTTACAAGGTCGAGAAACCCACCTTTGACCAGCGCATACTGCGCGGCAAGGTGCTGGCCAATGAGCGGGAAGTCCCAGATATCTCAGGAATGATCAAGACCTTCGCGTGACGGTCACGCCGGCTCAACCACGAAGAGCAAGACCCCATGCTTGACCTCAGTGGTGTCTTTGGCTGCGATCCTCACGATGCGGCCGCGGGGAGGTAGCTCGGGTTCTCCGGCATAGACGATCGGGTTGAAGCACTTCATCACTTCCACCAGGGCCAGCACCGCTCCCTGGCAAACCACCGCGCCTTCTTCGACGTAGGCCGGAGATTGGGGATTGGCCCTGCGGTAGAAGATGCCGTCGGTGGGTGATCTCACGCCGAACATCCCCTCCGGCACGCCTTCGTCCGCGACCACCGCCGAGGCCTGCCGACTCTCGAGGCCGATGGCGACTTCCG
>DATKKY010000113.1:0-7502 GCA_035542695.1 bacterium
GTCGTTGGGCTGCATCCGCTTGATGAACTCGCCCAGATAGCCATCTGCCTGTTTGTAGCAGGCCTCAATGGCACCACCGTATTCCTTGCCTCCAATAGGATCGTACATAGGGTGATGGGGATCGGTGTACTTCCAAAGATAGTGCTGGTATCTGTCCGTGAAGACAAACGTCAGCCAAAAGAGGTCCCACGGGTACTTCTCGAAAAGCCTGAGGCCGACTGCCATCCTCTGGTTCTCTATCGCGGTCATCTTCTGGATGAACCTGTCCTCGTGGCTCTTGGCGCAAGTCACCCGGAAAGCATCGAAGGTGTAGTTAGTCAGTTCGCTGGCCAGCGATTTGGGCCAATAGTAGCCGGTGCTATCCTCAGAAGTGTGTGGAAAGCCCGCAATCATCATGCCGTTGAGGCTGTCCGCCGGCGACGTGAGCGGGATATTGATAATAATAGACTTGCGACCGTAGCGGCCTATCACCTGCCAGACCGCATCGAACCCGCGCTGGCGGGAGGTATTGAAGACCACGGCGCCCGAGGCATCCACTCGGCTCGGGCCCATGAACCCGTAGATCCCATGCTTGCCGGGATTGACGCCAGTTGCCATCGAAGTCCAGGCCGTAGCGGAGGACGGAGGCAAGGTTGACATCAGGCCGCCAAAGACACCGTCCCTGATCAGCCGCGCGAAATTCGGGAGCTTACCCTCGCCTACAAGCTTGACGACGGTGGTCGGCTCCAGGCCATCGAGCCCCACGACTATTACCCGCCCCAGGGGCGGGGTCGCAGCGGGACCCTGAGCAGTGGTGGTCTGCTGCACCTTCTGCTTGCCCCCGCAACCGGCCAACGCAACCACGACCACTAGCAGAATACTCAGCGTTGCTGTCGGACGTCCCCCCAGCATATCGCACCCCCTTCTCCACTAACTAGCTGAACCCGCGTGCCACCGTGCTTTATATCACATTATAACATTCGGCGTAACGCGCAGCAACCTTGACGGCTCCGGCCGCACCGAAAAAAGTGCTTGCATCGAAAAGGGGTGAGTTGTATTCTCTCCCAAGATTTGCCAAAAGTGCCAAAAGGCGCCAAGGAGGTGATGCACTGGAAAGGCTCAGTGTCTCGACTCTGTAACAGGGCAATTCGAAAGGAGGAACGGCAATGAAGCTGTTTCTGTGCGTGGTAGTGGGTGTGATGCTGGCTGCTTCTGCGGCATTCGCTGTTGACAAAGGAACGATCGAGACCGGTGGGAGTCTGGATCTGCACCTGAAGCCCAGCCCCTATGTATTCAACGCCGACATGTACCTTCTCTACTACATGAACAACATGCTAGGCGTAGGCCCGTTCTGGAGCCTGGAGAAGATGGGCAAGCCCGAGGGCGCCTCGGAGACTCCGCCGACGCTCTACTCGCTTGGAGCGATGGGGAAGCTCTACTTACCCATGGCTTACATGAATGGCAAGCTGACTCCCTTTGTTGAGGCTGGGTTCGGCATCATCAGCGTGCAGACAACCCTTACCGATACCGAGCACAAGGGCGAGTTCATGATGAAGGTGGGCTTCGACTACTGGCTCACCGACAAGTGGACGGTCTGGTGCGCGTATCAGGGTGAGAAGGTGTTCGTCACAGGTTCAGAGTTTCAGTCCGACATTAGGGTCGGAATTGCTACATTCATCATGAAGTAGTTTCGAAGGTAGTGGAAAGGGGGCTCATGTGAGCCCCCTTTTTTATGCCCGCTTCTCCCCTATCCGCACGCCGCGGGACCGCAGTAGGCCTGCCAGGAACTTTAGTAGCGCCGACATGGTTCTTGCTATGAGGGAAGAGGGTGATGTATAATCACGTTGGTTCAGGGGGTATGATGAAGTCCGCTTTCTTGGCAGTGCCACGCTTACTGCTTGCCCTGCTGCTCCTGGCACCCGGTGCTCGGGGAGCCAGCTGTGGTTTCACGGTAGACAAGATCACCAGGGTCACCAACTCGGAAGGCCATTCCCAGACAGCCAGAGACAATGCGCGCTGCATCGGCATTGACTCCAAGGGCACGGTCTACATGGTCTGGACCGACGACCGCGACGGCAACGTCGAGATCTACTACGGCACCATGGTCGGGGACAAGGTGACCAGCGAAGTCAGGCTGACGCGGACCCCCGGAGAGTCCACCCTGCCCTGCCTGGCCGTCAAGGGCGACAACGTCTACATCATCTGGCAAGAGGCCGAGGGCCAGATCTCCCAGCTTTACCTGGCCCATCTGCTCGAAGGCAAGGAACTGGCCCGCAAGAAGCTGACCTCAAGCCTGTTGGGAGCAAGCTGCCCGGTCTCGGCATTCGGCCCCGATGGCACGCTCCACGTAGCCTGGCATGAGGGGCCGGGATCCATGACCGCGGTGTATTACGGTAAGATCGCGGGCGATACCCTAGCAGTCCGCACCGAGATGTGCGCCAAACACCCCGGGGCCTTCAGACCCGACATTGCCGTGGACCCGACCGGGCAGGTGCTGGTCGTCTGGTACGAAGGCCTGGATATCAAGTCCAGGTTTTGGAACGGCAAGACCTGGGGAGATGAGACCCTGGTCACGACCAATGACAACCGGGAGTGGCGGCTGTCGCTGGCGGCGGTCTCTGCTGGAAAATGGGCGCTCACCTGGTTCAATCAGTCCCTGAAAGGCACCGATGTCTTCGCCAAGTTCTACGATGGGAATACCTGGTACGGCCAGGTGCGGCTCAACAAGGGGCAGAACGGTTTCTATCCGGCAGTGACCCAGGTGGAAGGCGGCAACCTGGTAGCCACTTGGGAAGACCAGGACCGGGCCAATAGCAAGTACTTGCTGCTCGAGAGCTGCTACGACGGCCGAGCTTGGAGCGAGCCCGCCGATGTGGTCCGCGACGAGGCTATGTCGCGTTACTCATCACTCGCGTCCGTCGGCAGCACCGTGCACGTCGTGTGGTTCAGCCCCAAGCCCGGCAATGACGAGATCTTCCACGGGCTGCTGAGGAGGAAATGATGCGGCTTAGAACCGACAGGATGATTGCCATCGCTCTGGTGGTCGGAGCCTTCCTGGTCAGACTAGCTTTCGTCCTGCAGACCCGGAACCTGCCCTTCTACCATCACCCGGTCTTGGATACGGGCTACTTCGATCAGTGGGCTGCTCTCAAGAGGGCAGGAACTTGGTTTGATTTGACGCCCGTCTTCCGAGAGCCGCTGTATGCCTACTTCCTTGCCGGCCTCTACGCGGTGCTGAAGCAGAGCCTGACTCTGGCCAGACTGGCCCAGTCGGTCCTGGCTGGCTGCACTGGCTTCTTCGTTTATTCCCTGGCGCGGCAAGTCTCCGGGAGGCTTGCGGGCATCGTCGCCGGCGTGATCTTCGCCCTGGCGACACCGCTGGTCTTTTTCGCTGCCGAGCTGAACGAGACCACACTGGTCATATTCCTTGTGGTGCTGAGCGGCTACTTGCTGGTTCGAGCCGTTGAGTCGAAGCCTTACTTGAACGCCGGCTTTGCGGGCCTCGCGCTTGGTGCCGCTTTTCTCGGTCGGGTCGCCAGTGCCGCTGCTCTGCCTGCCTGGATCACGCATCTGGCCCTGTCGAGGGACGCGAAGGTGAGGAAGGCCATAGTAGCTATGGCAGTAGGCTTCGTCATCCTGCCGATCATCTATCAGACTGTGCTGGTGAGAGCTGATGAGCACCCGCTGGTGCCGTTGCGGGCAGCCTGGAATGCCTTCTTGGGGAGCGGCGAGGTCGGTGCCACCGCCACGCGTAGCCAGTATGACGTGCCCGTCAATGACAGCGAGGGCGGGCATCGAGCCATTGTGGCCGGCGACCGGATGGATGGCGAGCGGGATGCTCTGAGATTGGCCCGAATAGAGACCGGCCAGGTGCAGTCCTTCGGCGGGTCATCGAGCCACTGGCGAGCAAGAGCTTTCCGAAGTCTCGCATCCAGCCCCGGGAGTTCGATCAAGACCTATTTTGCCAAGCTGGGAGTCTTCTGGAGCCCGTCGGAACCGCCTGCTAACGTTGACCTGCGATTTGTAGCAAGGTACTCCTGGTGGCTCAAGAACGCGCTTTTCTCGTTTGCCATAATCGCTCCGCTGGGGATTGTTGGATTGCTGAGGCGGGGGCGGAAGTTGATCGGGTTGGCTGTGTTCGTGGTGCTCTACTCGCTTGTCGCTTCATTCTATCTCGTCAGTGATTCCCAGAAGGCCGTTGTGCTGCCCTTCCTGGCCGTCTTTGGAGCCGCAGTGGTGAGCGATGTTGTCGAGCGCGCGCGCAGTGCCAAGACCAGCCGTGCAGCCGCGCTCGTTGCCACCGTGATAGTGGCGGGCGTAGTGCTCTTGCTTTTTCCCCACAGCAGCCTGGACGAGGGTCGGCAGCAGATGATTCTGGGAGACATCTACCGGGATGAGGCCATCTTTGACAAGGCCGAGGCGGCCTATCGCCAGGCCACGGCTGCCTCACCGCAGATGGCCGATGGCTACATCGCTTTGTCAAAGATCTATAGCACCGCCGGCAAGGCCGACCAGGCACTCGGGGTGCTGGCTGACGCCAAGGGGGAAGCCGCCGGCAACCCCAGACTCAACATCGAGAAGGCCTCGCTGCTCTATACCCAGAAGCAGCCTGAGGCGGCCATGGCGCTGCTCACCGCGATTGAGGCCCGGTATCCCTACGAGCCCAGACTCCATGAATTGATCGGGCTCAATCTGCTCGCCAAGGACGACGCCGCCGGGGCAAAGGCCGCTCTCGAGAAGGAAGTGGACTACGCTGGGGGAGGTTTTGTCACCTTCGCGGCACTCGGGAGAGCCTGTTTCCTGACGGGCGAGTACGGGACCGCCGCGGACTATCTCGAGATGGCTGCCAGACTGAACTCGGCGGACACGGGTGTCGCCATGCAGCTCGGGGATGCCTACGGCAGGTTGGAGCAGTACCTCAAGGCCTGCGAAGTGCTTTCCAAAGCCTTGGGACTCGATCAGGGCAACTTGCAGATCAGATTCAAGTTGGCCAACTCGCTCTATCATGCCGGTAGATTCGATGACGCTTTGAAGCAGTTCAAGCAGCTCGCCATCTTTGACCCCAAGAACGCTGACTTCCTTGTCAATATGGGCACGGTTTACGCTGCCATGGACAGCACTACCATGGCGATCGGGGCCTGGCAGCGGGCCCTGACCCTTGATCCCAAGAACCAGCTTGCCCGGGACAATCTGAAGGCGATGGGGCGATGAGCGACACCCTGGTGATGATCCTTGCGGGCGGGGCCAGCCGCGAGCTCCCGGTGCTTACCTCTCATAGATCCAAGGCTGCGCTGCCCTATGGAGGCCGATACCGCATCATCGATTTCTGCCTTTCCAACTGCGTCAACTCGGGGATGTACCGGGTGGGCGTGCTCGCCCAGTACAATCCGGCATCCTTGATTGCGCATGTCGGCAACGGCATGCCCTGGGACCTCAACCGCCGCAAGGGCGGGGTGATGATCCTCCAGCCCTACATGGGGAAGAATGATCCCACCTGGTTCAGAGGGACCGCAGATGCCCTGTGGCAGCACATTCAGGTGATCCAGGACATGGACTGCGATAACGTGCTGCTGCTCTCGGGGGATCAGGTTTACAAGATGAACTATAACCCCCTGATGGCCTATCACGCTTCCTCCGGAGCGTCGGTGACCGTCGTTGTCAAGCCTTCGTCGGGATTGGTGCCGGGCAGGTACGGAGGCGTGGAGGTGGATGAAGACGGCGTGATCCGGTCCTTTGCCGAGAAGCCCGAGCGGAACACCTTCAACTTCTATTCGCTCGGGATCTACGCCTTCCGAAAGGATGTGCTGGTCGAAAGGCTATCGGTAGCCTGCGAGGGCCGGCACGATCTGGTCTTCGACGTTCTTATGCCCCTGGTGAAGGAGTTGCGGGCCCGGGCTTTCGTCTTCGATCATTACTGGGCCGACGTCGGCTGGCTCGAGGAGTACTATGGCTCGTCAATGCTCTTGGTGAAGCAGCCTCATCTTCTCGACCTCAACGATCCCTCCTGGCGCATCTTCACCAACATGGGCATCAGACCTCCCTCCCTCATAGGCCGGGGCGCTGAGGTTGAGTCATCCCTGGTGGCCAACGGATGCTACGTCGAGGGCAAGGTCACTCGATCCATCCTCTTCCCCGGAGTCTGCGTCAAGGCGGGTGCCCGGGTGGAGGACTCCGTTGTCTTTTCGGACGCGCTTGTCTCCAGTGGAGCCACCGTGCGATTCTCCATCGTCGACAAGATGGCCAAGATCGGACGGGATGCCTTTGTGGGCTTCGGCAACCCAACATGTTCCAATTCTCTCTACCCTGACGTGGTGAAGGCGGGCGTAACGGTTATCGGCAAGCGCACCACCGTGCCCGATGGCATCAGGATAGGCCGAAACTGCTTGATAGGCCGGGAACTGCCTTCGGAAGCGATTCCCAGCCGGGACATAGTGTGTGGCGAGACTATCCTGGGTGAGGAGACATGGCAGAAGATCTCGCTGTAATCCTGGCCGGCGGTGCCGGCAGAAGACTGCTGCTGCTCTCGGAGCGTAGGGCAAAACCGGCCGTGCCCTTTGGCGGCATCTACAGGATCATCGACTTCGCTTTGTCCAATTGCATCAATTCCGGCATCGGACACGTCTTCGTGCTGAGCCAGTACTTGCCGCGTTCCCTGTGGAGGCATCTCAACTTCGGCAAGCCGTGGGATCTCGACCGGCTAAAGGCTGAGATGTTGATCCTGCATCCCTACGTGGGCAGCTCGGAGTCCAAGTGGTACGAGGGCACCGCCGACGCGGTTTACCAGAATCTCCACTTCATTCGGGAGAGATCTTCGGACCGGGTGCTGATCTTGGGCGGAGACCACGTTTACAAGATGGACTACCGCCTGCTGCTTGATTTCCACAAGAAGAGGGGCGCGGATGTGACGGTGGCCGTCAAGCGGGTCCGGCCCGAGGAGACCACCAAGTTCGGCACCTGCTTGCTCGATGAGAACAAGCGGATAATCGAGTTCGAAGAGAAGGCGAGCCGGCCTAAGAGCAATCTGGCATCGATGGGCATCTACGTCTTCGATACTGAGGTGCTGGCGGACTGCCTGATAAGGGATGCCAAGAACGCCAATTCCACGCACGATTTCGGACGGGACATCGTGCCCTGGGCGATACAGGACCGGCACGCTTACGGTTACGAGTTCAATGGGTACTGGCAGGACGTTGGGACGGTGAGCACTTACTTCGAGTCCAACATGGACCTGCTGCGGCCAGAGCCCCCCATCGATCTTGACGACCGTGATTGGCCGATACTGACAAATATCGAGGACTTGCCGCCGGCAAGGCTCCTGAAGCTGGGCCGAGCCAGCGAGTCAATGATCTGCGACGGCTCCATAATAAACGGCACGGTCGAGAGCTCCATAATCTCGCCCAGCGTGGTGATCGAGGAAGGCGCAGTGGTCAGGAACTCGATCATTTTCGCGGGTTGCGTGATTTCCCGCGGTGCCAAGATCAATCTGTCAATAGTGGACAAGCACGTATCAGTGGGACAGATCG
>DATKKY010000114.1:0-4025 GCA_035542695.1 bacterium
GTGCGATTCCTCGAGCATGCTGCCGCTTAGCCGGATTCACTGGTTGCTATCCCAAGTTGCCGCGATAGACAAGCTGGTGAAGACTTTCGAGTGACCGGATGTTGAAGCAGGAGTGCTATGCAACCGAGCCACGCTCCAATCAAGCTGTTCGGAATGGATATTGACGGAGTCCTGACCGAAGGCGGCATATGCTACGGTGATGGCGGCCTGGAGATCAAGAGGTTCCATGCCCATGATGGGATGGGGCTGTCGTTGCTTGGGATGGCGGGCCTTGTGACATTCATCATCACTGGGCGCACCTCGGAGGCGGTGGCTCGGCGGGGGCGCGAGCTGGGAGTGACCGAAGTTCACCAAGGGGTTGCCGACAAGCTGGCCTGCCTCGAGGCCATGCTTCCCAAGTACGGCGCTTCGCTTGAAGAGGTGGTCTATGTGGGAGACGACCTGCCCGATCTCGCGGTAATGCTGCGTGTCGGGTTTCCCATAGCGCCGGCCGATGCCCGGGATGAGGTCAAACGCATCGCGAGAGTGGTCACTGCAGCCCCTGGAGGGCACGGGGCCCTGCGGGAGGCTGCCGAATGGGCCCTGAGGCACAACGGACAATGGGAGGCCCTGCTTGCCAGTTTCAAGTCGCCTCCGGAAGGGAAAAAGCTCCGTGGCTGAGTCGAAAGGCGAGCCCGGCATCAAGGTGCTGGAGACTGCCAGGAATGTGATAAGGATCGAGGCCGAGGAAGTCGCTCGTCTCGAGGAGAGAGTGGGCGAGCAGTTTCTTGAGGCCGTAAACCTTGTGGCGTCTTGCATCCAGCGTGGCGGCAAGGTGATTGTGACCGGCGTCGGCAAGAGCGGGCTGATCGCCACCAAAGTGGCAGCAACCATGAACAGCACGGGCACCACGGCCTTCTTCATGCATCCCGTCGAAGCCGCGCATGGCGACCTGGGAATGGTGAGCACCCGGGACGTGGTCATAGCCATATCAAAGAGCGGCCGGACCGAGGAATTGGCCGTCCTCTTGCCGACCTTCAAGCGGCTGGGCACCAAGATCATTGCGATAACGGGGGATCTCACCTCCGATCTCGCCCGCGAGAGCGATCTGGTGCTCGACGCCGGCGTGCGGCAGGAAGCCTGCCCTTACGGACTCGCGCCTACCGCATCTTCCTCGTGCGCGCTGGCGATGGGCGATGCCCTGGCGATTGCGGTCTTTGTCGCCCGGGGGCTGAGACCGGAGGATTTTGCGTTCCATCATCCCGGGGGAACCCTGGGCAAGCGGCTGCTGCTCAAGGTCGAAGATATCATGCACACCGGAGCGAGCCTTCCGCTGGTCGGCGAGGACGCCACCATGCGTGACGCCCTGGTCGAGATAATTGACAAGAAGCTGGGTGTGACCGGTGTGGTTGCCTCCGACGGCCGCCTGACCGGCATCATTACCGATGGGGATATCAAGCGCATCCTGATCCGCAACCCCGATGTCAAAGACATCCGCGAGGTCAAGGTGGGCAACGTGATGACCCGGCAGCCTCGAACCATTGAGAAACAGGCCTTGGTGACCCGGGCGATTCAGAGGATGGAGGAGGACCCAAGGCGGCTGATTACCTGTCTCATGGTCGTCGACCCCGACAGACATCCCATTGGTTTAGTCCACATGCACGACTGCCTGCGAGCGGGCATAGCCTGAAACGCATGTCCGCACGCTAGCCATCCGCCAGCACCCCCTGGATCCTGCGGACGTGGCATAGGTTATGCTTGACACCGCCCCCGCCCCTACCTAAGATTGAGGTGTGAAGGATCAAGCGCTCAAGCTTGGATGCCGGTGAGGGTTATGTTCAAACGCCTTCGCAGGTTCTTCGCCTACCGGATGGTCTATCTCGGAGCCCGGCTACTCATGGTCCTCGCTCGTGCCTTGCCGCGGCGCCTGGGCAGGAGCATCTTCGCCAAGCTGGGAGCAGTGGCCTATCTGGTGCTGGCCAAGTCCCGGAAGATAGCCCTGGCCAACTTAAGGTTCATTTACGGGAGCGCCTTTACCGATAAGGAGATAAGGCGAATTGCGCTCCGGGCCTTCGAGAACCTCGCCCGATGCGGCTACGATGTGGCGAGGCTCGACAGCATCACCCCCGAGGGAATCGAGAGCATAGTGACCGTGACTGGGGGCGACCATCTTGACGCAGCCCTGGCCCGTGGCAGGGGAGTGATCGCTCTGACCGGGCACGTGGGCAACTGGGAGTTGCTGGCAGCCTACTGGTCCATGAGGGGCTATCCGGTGAACGTCTTGGCCACCAGGATGAAGGATGCCAGGCTCGAAAGACTGGTTTCGGGCATGCGGCGCAGGGTTGGGCTCAAGGTGATCGAGCGGTCCGCCGGCCTCAAAGAGGCGTTGCGGTGCCTCAGGCGGGGTGAGATCCTGGGGATCCTGATCGATCAGGACACAGCAGTTGACAGCGTGGTCGTGGACTTCCTGGGAAGGCCGGCCAAGACCGCTGTGGGTCCGGTGAAGCTCGCCCTCCACACGGGCGCGGCGGTTGTACCCCTGGCTGCCTTGGAAAACCGGGATGGCACCTACCACATCGACATCAAAGCGCCCCTGGACCTAAACGGCGACCAGAGTCAATTGGCTGATGACGTCAGCAAGTGCTCGAAGGCGGTCGAGGCTTACATCGGGGCTGATCCTACTCAATGGGTATGGATGCATAAGCGATGGAAATCGGTGACTTCCGGCATGTACGCGTGAGCTACCTGGCAGGCTTGGTGGCTCTCTGCCTGGCTGGCCTTGTGGGCTGCTCGGGCGAGGAGAAGGGCGGGCCGTCGGCCAATGCCAAGCGGCCGATGCCGGACCAAGTGATATCGGATTTCAACATAACCGAAACGGCCAAGAGCCGGAAGGAATGGAAGATGGAGGCTGAGAAGGCCTTCGTCTATGAAGATCGGCACATATTGGATGCAGACACCGTCCGGGTCACGTTCTTCGGTGCCTCGGGAGAGACCCGGTCGGTGCTGACCGCCCTGCATGGCACGCTCAATCGCAACACCGATGACATGGACGCTCGGGGCAACGTGGTGGTGACCGGGTCAGACGGCGTGGTCCTGCGTACCGAGAGCCTGACCTGGGTGGCGGAGAACCGGCAGATAGTCTCCCAGGATTCGGTGACCGTCATACGCCACGGAGACGTGCTTACCGGCTGGGGTTTCAGGGGAGACCCGGATTTGGGGAAATTCGAGATCCTGCGCAACATGAAAGCCACGATACGGCCCGCCGACGTGGGTGCCGGGGGGTCAGGCCTGTGAGCGAAACGCTGCGAACTCAGGACTTGGTCAAAGCCTACCGGGGCCGGCGAGTGGTGGACGGCATATCGATCGAGGTCGCCAGTGGGGAGATCGTCGGCCTGCTGGGCCAGAATGGCGCTGGCAAGACTACCACCTTCTACATGATCATGGGGCTGGTGAGGCCGGCAAGTGGCTCGATCTTCCTGGGTGATGTCAACGTGACCGACCTGCCTATGCACGTTCGGGCGAGAATGGGTGTGGGGTATCTGTCACAGGAACCGTCGATTTTTAGGAAGCTGACGGCGGAGGACAACATAAGAGCGATCCTCGAGACCCTGGGGCTCAGCCGGGCGGAGCTTGAATCCAGGCTTACCACGCTCGCCGCCGATCTGGGCATTGATCACCTGAGGAAGTCCAGAGCCTACATGCTGTCGGGTGGGGAACGGCGCCGGCTAGAGATAGCTAGAGCTCTTGTGACCAGCCCACGTTTCATGTTGCTGGACGAACCGTTCTCCGGGATCGATCCCATTGCGGTGCAGGACATCCAGTCGATCATCCGCAAGCTCAAGGACAAGGGCCTGGGACTTCTGATCACCGATCATAACGTGCGGGAGACACTTTCCATCACCGACCGTTCTTACATAGTTGCCGAGGGCAAGATCTTGGTGTCAGGCAAGTCCGAAGATCTTGCCAACGATCCGATTGCGCGGGAGGCCTATCTGGGCGAGCGCTTCTCTCTACATTGATCTGGTCTGACGCGAGGTTTCGCACGA
>DATKKY010000115.1:0-6626 GCA_035542695.1 bacterium
ATCTATCCGATGTACGACTTCGCCCATTGCCTTTCGGATTCGATTGAGGGCATCACCCACTCGATGTGCTCGCTGGAGTTCGAGGATCATCGTCCGCTCTACGACTGGTTCCTCGACCAGCTGGGGGTCTATCACCCGCAGCAGATTGAGTTCGCGCGGCTGAATCTCACTTATACGATAGTGAGCAAGCGGAAACTCCTGGAACTGATCAACGGCGGCTACGTCGGCGGTTGGGATGACCCTCGGATGCCGACCCTGTGCGGCCTCAGAAGGCGGGGGTATACTCCTGAGTCAATTCGCGCCTTCGTAAAGCGCGTAGGCGTTGCCAAGACCGATAGCGTGGCGGACGTGGCGCTGTTGGAGCATTGCGCAAGGGAGGACCTCAACAAGCGGGTGCCTCGCTCGATGGCTGTGCTCCGACCGCTCAAAGTGGTTCTGGAGAATCTTCCTGGGGGGAAGACCGAGGAATTCGAGGCGGTCAACAACCCGGAAGATCCCTCAATGGGCACCCGCCGGATTCCGTTCTCAAGAGTACTTTACATCGAACGGGACGACTTCCGGGAGGATCCGCCCAGGAAGTTCTTCAGGCTTGCGCCAGGCCGCGAGGTTCGCCTGAGATACGGGTACATCATCAAGTGCGTGGGGGTTGTCAAAGACCCGGCGTCCGGCGAGGTCATCGAGCTGCGCTGCACCTATGACCCGGCATCGCTCGAGAGTGAGGCTTCCCGGGGCGAGGGTGATGCGGGAAGAAGAGTCAAGGCAACCATCCACTGGGTGTCGGCCGCCCATTCCCGCCAGGCTGAGGTCCGCCTCTATGATAGTCTCTTCGTCAAGGCCGATCCGGGCGATGTCAGCGAGGGCGAAGACTGGAAGGGCAATGTCAACAAGGATTCTGTGGAGGTCCTAAGGAACTGCCGTATCGAACCGGGGCTCTCAGCTGCTGTCCCCGGAAGCCACCATCAATTCGAGAGGCTGGGCTATTTCTGTGTTGACACGGTGGATTCCCTGCCGGATCGGCCGGTCTTCAATCGAACGGTCACGCTGCGTGACCGCTGGGCCAACATAGAAAGGACCGGCAAGGCCGGGGAAACTCCGGGGGCTAGGCTTGGCTGACATAGGACGAGACAGGCCTGCTGTGGCGGGTGACGCCTTGAGCAGGCGAGACCAGCTGTGGCGGCGATTGCTGCCTCGCCAGAGGGCGATCGCCAGCTGGCTGCTTTTCGGTCTCCTGGCCCTATCTTGCCTCGTGATTTCCTCTTGTCACGCGCGTCCCTTTCCGCGCCCAGAGATTCCGGGGCCGGGCGCGGGACCGGGCCAGGCGGCTCGGGACACCACTGGGCAGAAGCCCCTGTTCATGTTTGCAGCAATCGCCGACCCCCACGTAAGCCAGGCCCTGGGGGACATGTACACTTATATCAAGGCCACCGACAAGAGCGCCCAGCTCTTGGCCGCATGCATCCACGACATTAACGCTCACATGCCGCCGGTGGACTTCGTTGTGCTCCTGGGCGACATCGCGGACAGGGGGAGGAAAGCGGAGTTCGACACGGCAAGCAAGATCATGGATAGCCTCAAGTGCCCGTTCTACGCCGTGGTGGGTAACCACGACAACTTCCAGAGCGACCACAAAGCCGCCTGGATGAAGTTTGCCCATCGTGACTCCACGAACTACACCTTTGACCGGGGAGCTTTCCATTTCATCGTGATCGACTGCACCAAGGATCCTTATCCCTCGCAGAATGGGGTGGAGTGTGAGAGCTCGGTTCGTGAATGGGTAGCCCATGACCTTAGTCAGAATGTAGGCAAGCACGTGATGCTGTTCTGTCACTACAATATGTGGCGGCGCCCGTGGAATCCTCAGTTTGACACTACCGGCCACTATGACGAATACCCAGGCATGAAGGAGATGCGACAGGTGCTGGAGCGCGCGGGCAATGTTTGCGCAGTCGTCAACGGGCACGTGCACGCCAATCGGATGGAGATCCACAATGGCATCTACTACATCGATGTGGGGGCGACCCTGGTTGGGAGGCCTTCGATACGTTACTTCACGGTCTTCCCCGACAGAATAGAGGTCAGCTACGCCTACATCTCAGACCGGGCCCTCTTGGAATATGTGGAGAAGCTGGGAGAGCAATGCACCTCGTGTTTCGACCGCAAACGAGTGACTGATTTCGCCGACGGGTCGGACGCTGATAAACGGTTCACAATCCCACTGAAGTGACGGCCCGAGTGTGGGATCGCCTACTTGGTCGAGGCCCACGCGAAAGCCCGGACTCCGATAGCGAACAATACGATTCCGCTGCCGACTAGGATACCGCAGGGCAGGAGCATCTCACCGAACGAATAGTGTCTCCAGATCGCACCCTCCATGGCCATCACGGACCACTTGACCGTGCTGAAGCTGCTGATCTTGGACATCCACGAAGGCATGAAGAAGTAAGGGACCATGCCGCCACCGAGCATGGACAGAACGAGGAGCACAGCCCACCCGATGCCCGAGGCGGCCTCGGCGGTTCTTCCGAGAACCGACAGGAGCATCATGAGCCCCACGAAACTAAGCACGCTTGAGACCACCGCCAGAGCCAAGAGAGGCCACGAACCCGGACGGACGCCGAAGGCGAAATAGGCAAGCGCCAGCAGACCTATGGAGACTGACAGGGCGGCCAGGAAGCAAGCAAGCGCTTTGCCTGCAAGAATCTGCCAGCGACCTATCGAGGCCACCTGAAGCCTCAGCAGCGTCCCGCGAGCGCGCTCGCTTACGATCGATATGCCGAAGGCAGCCGTGACGCCAATGAAACCCCAGATTATGCCCTGAGGAAAGGTGATTGCATATGCGCTAGCGGGCCATATGTGCATTACGGCCACGTCCACCCGCTCAATCGCAATCGGCTCGAAGCTCGAGGCCTGACCGGCGGGAAACATGCCCTGGAAGCGCTTGGCGGCATACTTCATCAGGAGCCCCTCGATCATGCCCACATCCGCCCGTCGGGCCGGGTCGGCGCCTAACTCGACGGCGGGAGCGGCACCCCCCCAGGCTCGGCTCGCGGCTTCGCCGAAACCGGGCTTGATCACCACATAGGCAGCCACTTTGCCGCGTCTGACGCTGGCCATTGCCTGCTCACGGGTCGCAGTGAGAACCTTGAGCTCCGGGGCGGCGGTCAAAGTGTCAACGAAGGCCCGCGAACCACGAGACCCGTCCTCGTCAACGAGGAGCAGGGGAATAGCGCTAGTGTGCTCTCCACCCCCAAAGATAGTCCCAAAGAGCACGGCGATGATCAGGGGGAAGAAGCACGTGAAGAAGAAGCCGGCCCGGTCACGGACCAGGAGCCGCAGGTCTTTTAGCGCAAGCGTTAGGATCTTATCCATCAGTTGTCCCTCAGGTGTCTGCCGGTCAGCTTCAAGAAGACTGTCTCGAGATCAGGGCGCTCAACCCGCAACCGCACCAGGCGCCGTCTGATCTTGAGCTTCGCTAGATCGCCAAGCGGATCATCAGTCTCAATGCGCACTTCGCCCTCGGCATCCTCAGCCACGATGACGCTCTTGCCGCCGTGGGCAGTTATCAGGTTCTCAACCGTGTCCAGGGCCAGCAGCCTGCCGTGGTCCATGATCCCGACGCGGTCGCATAGCCGTTCCGCTTCCTCCATGTAATGGGTAGTATAGACTATGGTCTTGCCGGATTCGCGCATGTGACCGATGTTCTCGAAGATGAAGTTCCGCGACTGAGGATCGACGCCAACCGTCGGCTCATCCAGAAAGAGAATCGGGGGATCGTGGATCAGGGCCACGGCAAGATTGAGCCTGCGCTTCATGCCTCCAGAATAGGTCTTGACCCGGTGCCGTCTTCGGTCTTCCAGCTGCACCAGATCGAGTGCCCATTGCACCCGCTCGGTCAACCGTCTGCCCCGGAGACCCTGGAGGCGGCCGAAGAACCTCAAGTTTTCTTCTCCCGAAAGGTTGCCATAGAGCGCCACGGCCTGCGGCGCCACGCCTATCATCGCGCGGACGTTGCTTGATGATGGGGGACCAAGGCGAGCGAGATCTATTGAGCCCGAATCCGGCTGGAGAATGCCGACCGCGAGGCTGACGGTGGTGGTCTTGCCGGCGCCGTTAGGCCCCAGCAGGCCGAAGATTTCACCCTCCGGAATCTCTAGCGACAGATCCTCCACAGCGACTATCGAACCGAACCGCTTACTAAGATTTTTCAGAGTCACCATATTGTTACCGCGGGTTGCCTCGCCAGGTTACTGGGTACCAAACAGGGGTTCGAACGTCACGAATTATAGCGGGCTGCCAATCCGACTGCAAGCTCTTGTTTGGCCAATTGCAGGGCTTCCGTCGAGCAAGAAAAGAGAGAGCCCGCGCAGGGCGGGCTCTCTCTTGCTTCTCTTCAATCAGGCTACTGCAGCTTGATCATCTTCCTGGTGACGTTGGAGTCATCAGCGAAACGGGCTCTGCAGAAGTACACGCCTGAGGGTGTCGTCCTGCCCTGAGCATTGGTTCCGTCCCAGTAGATGCTGTGATAGCCGGCCGCTTCGGACTGATCGACCAGCGTAGTCACTCTGCTGCCCCGGACATCGTAGACCTCAATCGTGATCCTCCCGTTAGTGGGCAGAGCGTAAGTGATGGTCGTCCCCACCTTGAGCGGATTCGGATAGATCTGGCTCACCCCGAACGCCACAGGTAGCCCCGACATATCCTGACCAACAGGGGAGGCCATGCCCATAGCCACGGTTGTTGAATCCTCGTTGATGCTCCCCTCGCCGTTGGAGCTGACAGGCGGCATGTTGCACGTGGCGTAGGGGTCGCAGCCGTCAAACATCTCGTTGAGACAAGTTGCGGCCCTATTCAGATCCGAGAGCGACGCGCCATAGGGGGTCAGGGCGCTGGTGTTGCCCGCTACCACCCGGTCGGCTAAGGTCAGGAACTGATCAACGGTCAGCCCGGCGAACTTGGTGCCACAGGCTGTGGAACTCGGAATGACGAAGTCCCCATAGCACGTGATCGAGGACGCCAGGCCCAACTGATAGAACACGCCGGCGCAGGAGAACTCGCGGTTAAGGCGCAACGACAGGATTTGTGCTGCGAGGACGCCCGCCGGGGTACTTGTCGGATTCGTGAGATTGGCGGTGAGAACTCCAGGCGACTTGGTGTTAGGCAGGAAATTCTCGACCGCTTTCGCCGTGGTCCACTTAGCCCAGTGAGGCGTACCGCCGATCATCACTCCGTGCGGGAAAACGCTGGTGAAGAAGTGATCTCTCACGCAGCCAGGGTTCGTGGATGCCGGGTTGTTCTTCTGGGAGCACGGGCAGCCGGCGCCCCATCCGCCCTGGGTATAAGTGCAGTTCCGTTCTCTCTCCCTGCATCCGAAGGCTACCGTGCAAGTGTCCTTGCAGCCACTGGTGTTGCTCACAATCAGAGTGAACCGGCCTGTTGACCCGTTATTGCCCGCAGTGTAGGTGACAGTGCGTGAATGCCAGCCTGCCGTTATCACCCAGCCCGAGCCCGCCAGCGACCAGCTGTACCCTGAGACCGAACCGGTTGTCACCGCAGTCAGCGTGTTGCCGCGGGAAGTGCATTCGGGCAGCGGATCGGGCGCGATCAGGTTGCACTCAGGCGCAGGTGCAAACGAGAGAGTGCTGCTGCACCTTGACTGGCACCCATTGGCATCGGTCACCTGCAGCGTATAGGTTCCAGCCGTGCCGATGGTGATGCACCGGGTCGTCGCGCCGTTCTGCTCCGGCCCGCTCCAAAGATAGGTATAGCCAGGAACATCCGGCCCGCACCAAGTGACCACAGTCCCTGGGCAGGGAGGACAGTCCAGACACAACGTGTTCGGAACTGCGCACTTGCCGGTGATCGTGCACTTCGGCTTGTCCGATGTCGTCAGGGTCTTGCTGCATGTCGCCTCACAGCCACTGGCGTCGGTCACGGTCAGCGTGTAGGTGCCGGCCGTGCTGATAGTGATGCAGCTGTCTGCGGAGTTGTCCTGCTCGGGCCCATGCCACAGATAAGTATAACCCGCGCCCTGCGGCCCGCACCACCTGACAGTGCCGCCTGCACAGGTTGCCTCGGGCCCGCTGATTGTGCAGGTCGGTCCCGGAGATGCCTCCAGCTGGCGCCTGCAAGTCGCCTGGCACCCGTCGGCATCGGTTACAGTGACTGTGTACTCGCCGGGCGTGCTAACTATGATGCACGGAGTCGTAGCATTGTTCTGTTCCGGCCCGTGCCACAGGTAGGTCCAACCAGGCACATCCGGCGCGCACCACTTGACCGGATGGTTGGGGCAGCACTCGCCGGCGCCCACTATGCTGCAATCAGGCAGGTTGTAGTTGGCGAGAGACTTCTCACACGTCGAATGGCACCCGCCGGCATCGGTCACGGTCAAGGTGTAAGTGCCAGCGGTACTAATGGTGATGCAGCTGTCCGTGGAATTGTCCTGCTCCGGACCATGCCACAGATAAGTATAACCCGCGCCCTGCGGTCCGCACCATCTGACGGTGCTTCCAACGCAGGTCAACTCGGGCCCGCTGATCGTGCAGACGGGTCCCGGAGATGCCGAGAGCTGCTTCCGGCAGGTCGCCTGGCACCCGTTAGGGTCGGTCACAGTGACCGAGTATTCACCG
>DATKKY010000116.1:0-3329 GCA_035542695.1 bacterium
AAATCGGGATACCTGGATTACCTGAGGGATCAGGGCGGCGTGGAGGCGGTCTCGAGGACCGAGAACGTTCGGGAGCTGGTGGCTGGCGGCTTTGAGTTCCAGGAAAGGGCGGAGGAACCGACTCTGGAGAGATTCCTGGAAGAGATTTCCCTGATAATGGACATCGACCTCTGGGACGATCGCAAGGATGCAGTCAGTCTGATGACACTTCACAATGCCAAGGGGCTCGAGTTTCCGGTGGTGTTCGTTGCCGGGGTGGAAGAGGGTCTGATACCCCACTATACCTCCTTTGAAGATGAGGACGAGCTTGAAGAGGAACGGCGTCTCTTCTATGTTGGGCTGACGAGGGCGAGGGAGATGGTGGTGCTGTCATTGGCTTCGGGTCGGCGCGGGTTTCAGGGTTGGGTGCCCCAAGTCGCGTCCCGCTTCCTCGAAGACATCCCCCAGGAGTATCTTGAAGTGCTAACTTGCGACTTCACGCCGCCTCGCAGAAGCGCCTACCATCGCGAGCCGCTCCGCCGGCAGGAGCCTTGCTGGGAGGGAGGGGACGAGAAGGTGATCCGGGTCGGTGCCAGGGTCAAGCATCCCGATTGGGGCACGGGCAGGGTCGTGAGGTGTGAGGGGTTTGGCGACAGTTTGCGGCTTACAGTCACTTTTGCGCCGGGCATAACCAAACGCCTGCTGGCGCGATATGCCAAGCTTGAGCTTGTGGAGGAGCTGGAATGACCCAATTGGGCCGTGAGACAGTGGAGCACGTTGCCAAGCTGGCGAAACTTGCTTTGAGCGACGCCGAAAAGGACCTGTTGATGCGGCAGCTTGGCGAGGTGCTCCTCTACATGGAGAGGTTGAACGAAGTAGATACGCGGAACGTCCCGCCGACCACCCACGTTGTCGAGCTGGAGAACGTGACCCGGCAGGATGTTCCCGCCGAGCCGCTTGCGAGGAGCGATGTGATGAGGAATGCGCCCGAGCATCGCGACGGCATGTTTATCGTACCGCGGGTGATCGAAGGCGAGACCAAGGAATGAAAGAACGTGTCTGGGATTTGCCCGCGAGGGAGCTTCGGCGGCGGGTCGTGGCCCGGGAGATCTCTGCCGAGGAATGCGTCAGGGGCTTCCTGGACCGCTTGGCCGCAGTTGAGCCGTCCGTTGGCGCGTTTCTGTCGGTTGCAGGCGACCAGGCTCTGGCGGATGCCCGCGGCCTAGATGGCCGAATGGCGGGCCTCGACCCGGAGAGCGTCCCGCTCTGCGGCGTGCCGGTGGCGATCAAGGACAACATAGTCACCGAAGGTCTCGAGACTACCTGCGGCTCCAAGATACTCAAGGGTTTCATTCCCCCCTATGATGCCACGTGCGTCGCCAAGCTGAGGTCGGCCGGGGCTATCGTGATTGGGAAGACCAACTGCGATGAGTTCGGGATGGGCTCATCCACTGAGAACTCCGCTTTCCAGCGCACCCGCAACCCCTGGGATCTGGGGCGGGTGCCCGGGGGCTCAAGTGGGGGATCGGCTGCGGCGGTCGCCGCGCGCGAGGTGCCGGTGGCACTGGGGACCGATACCGGCGGCTCGGTAAGACAGCCAGCAGCCTTCTGTGGCATAGTAGGCCTGAAGCCGACATATGGCCGCGTTTCCCGATACGGGCTTGTGGCCTTTGCCTCCTCTCTGGACCAGGTGGGGACGCTGGCCGCCGATGTGACAGATTGCGCGCTCCTCGCCAGCGTGATTTGCGGGCGGGATCCCAGGGATACTACCTCGGTCGAAGCGGAGCCCTTCAGGCCGGACTCGGTGGACACGCCAGCAAGTTCCAAGCCCACCATCGGCCTGCCCAAGGAATTTCTCGATGAGGGCGTTGATGGTGACGTCAGGTATGCCATAGAGATGGCGGCGCACTTCTATGAAACCCATGGGTTCAGCTTGAGGACGATAACGCTTCCTCACACCCGGTATGGGGTCGCTGCCTATTACTTGATCGCGGATGCTGAAGCCTCGTCCAATCTTGCCAGGTATGACGGTGTCCGCTATGGGTATCGGTCGCCGCTGGGCAAGACCACCGACGCCCTATACAGCACCACGCGGGGAGAGGGCTTTGGGGAAGAGGTAAAGCGAAGGATTATGCTGGGCACTTACGCTCTGAGCGCGGGCTACTACGACCAGTACTACCTCAAAGCCCTCAGAGTCAGAACCCTGATCGCAGCTGACTTTCACGAGGCGTTCAGGCAGGTGGACGTGCTCTTGACGCCCACGGCCCCAGCTCCTGCCTTTTCGCTCGGCGAGAAAGTCCGGGACCCGCTGGTGATGTATCTCTCGGATGTTTTTACAATCACCCCCAGCCTTGCCGGCTTGCCTGCCGTCTCTCTACCCTGCGGTACCTCGGGCGAAGGCCTGCCCATCGGCATGCAGCTGGTGGCAAGACCGTTCGCGGAAGGGCTCCTCTTGCAGACCGCGCGAGCTTTTGAGAAAGAAACCCCGTGGCACGAGATGAGGCCTGGCTCCGAAGGCCTCCTTGCAGCGGGAGGGGGTGGCAAGGGTGACTGACTATGAAGCCGTGATAGGACTAGAGGTCCACGCCCAGCTCTCGACCAAGACCAAGATGTTCTGCGGGTGCCGGACCGATTTCGGCCGCGCTCCCAATTCTGAGGTCTGCCCGGTGTGCCTGGGCCTACCTGGGGCGCTCCCGGTCCCCAATGCCCAAGCCGTGCGGTTGGCTGGCCTGGCTGCAAGCGCGCTCGGAGCCTCGATCGGCGCGGAGTCGATCTTTGCGCGCAAGAACTACTTCTACCCTGACCTCCCCAAGGGGTATCAGATCTCGCAATACGAGAGGCCATTCGCGACTGGCGGAGCCGTGATTGTGAGGGACGGTGGTCGGGAACTCTCGATCCCGATCGAGCGGATCAATCTCGAAGAGGATGCAGGCAAGTCGATCCACGCCGGCTCTGGCACCGCCATAGATTTCAACAGATGCGGCATACCCCTGCTAGAGATCGTGAGCGCTCCCGTGATATGCTCTCCCCGGCTTGCCCATCTCTATCTGGTCAGGCTCAAGCAGGTCTTGGAGTACACAGAGGTTTCGAGCGGTGACATGGAACTGGGTGCGCTCAGATGCGATGCCAATGTCTCGGTGCGCCCCGCCGGCTCGAGCACGCTCGGAACCAAGACCGAGATCAAGAACTTGAATTCCTTCCGGAGCGTCGAGCGGGGACTGGAATACGAGATAGCCCGGCAGACTGGACTGGTGATGGCCGGCCAGGCTGTCAGCCACGAGACCCTGCTTTGGGATTCGCAGCGGCAGGTCTCGGTGCTGATGCGCTCCAAGGAGGAAGTGGATGATTAC
>DATKKY010000117.1:0-3260 GCA_035542695.1 bacterium
TACTCCGGCGCGCATAGCCAGGAGACCGCTTGTCTCCCCGCTCGGCAAGGGTGGAGACATCTATCCAGATGAGCGGCAATTCCTGCCGCACGATCGTGCCGTCGCTTGTCGCGATCGTGATCTTCCTCAGCTCATCCCGAAAAGTAGCCCGGACCTGTTTAATGGCAGGATCGTAGCCCCGAGCCACACTGTCGATCGTCGTGAGGACTTCCGCTTTGCGGGACGCATCCACGGCATCGGGAGAGACTTGATAGGTCACGATGCCCCGCCCCGGCTCGGCCGCGAGTTTGACAGAAGAAGCGGCGCCTCCCCCTCGGCTTATTTCAGACGCCACCCGGGCGACCTGCGTAAGGGCGGTCTCATCCCACGAGTCGCAGTAGGCATAGCCGGTTCTCCAGTTGGCAAGAACGCGCACCCCACCGCCCTTGTCGATCCCGTAGTTGACCGAGTTGACCTTACCGTCCGCAAGACTGAGACTGGTCCTGGCCACTTCCTCAAGGTAGACGTCAGCGTACTGGCCGCCCGAGGCCAGCGCCTTCGAGATGACCTTGGCCAAACTGGCTTCCAAGCCTGGCAACGCGCTATCGGAGACCGTCGCGGGGAAGGCATCGCTCCGCTTGAGGAAATCCAGAACCAAGGGTGAGGCAGCTGCAAGCGCGCCTCCCTTGGCGGTCACCTTGAGAAATTCTCGTCGGTTCATAGCCCCCCTATTGCCTAATTCCTACCACCGTTCGCCGCGCTTTATCAAGTCAGAAATCTCCCCCACCGACTTGATGCCGCCCCGGGCTCCGAAGGCGGTGCAGTTGAGCGCAGCAGCCGCATTGGAGAAGTCCAGAATCACCTCGAGGTCCCAACCCTGCGCAAGGCCATAGATGAAAGCCCCATGGAAGACATCGCCCGCGCCCGTGGTATCCACGCAGTTCACCTTGAAACCCCGGGAGCGGACCAGCCCCGCCTCGGAAAGCGCGACCGCCCCGTGTTTGCCCAGAGTGGTAGCGACGCAAACCGGACCGCGCGCCTTGATCTTTCGCATGGCCTCGTCGCGCGTCCCCTCGCCGGTGAATCGCTCGGGGAAATCGCTGGACGCGACTACATAGGTGGAGGCCTCAATCAGGTCCGGTGTCCCCGCCTTGACGGTCTCGGCATCAAGGACAACCGTGACCCCCGCCCTGACGGCCTCCCGCGCCGCGCGAGCAGCCGCCTCGGAATCGTGGCCATCCAAGAGGAGGAACCTGCCCGAGCGCACGGCTTCCATGGGAACCTCCTCAGGCTTGATGCTCAGGGCCTCGTCGCGCTTCCAGATTATGGTCCTCTCCCCGGTAGGGGCATCCACCAGGATGAAGGCGAACTGATTCATCACGCCCTCGACCACCTTGACATCACTGGTCTCGATGCCAGCCTCGGTGAGGCTCGCCAGCGAGAAGGCGCCAAAGTCGTCACCGCCGACCTTGCCAATGTACTTGGCTCGAAGGCCCCATCTGGCGCAGGCTGTGAGAGCACTGGCCACTTGGCCGCCGGCGGACTTAGTAAAACTCAGCATCCGGAGTTTTTCCTCATACTTAGGAAACCTGGGGACGAGGCAGATATGATCCACGGCATTGAGCCCCATCCCGACCACATCGAACTTTGACGAGGTCTTCATTACTCCCTCACACTCGGCCGCGCTTCCAGGTGCCGCGGCGGAACCATGCTACCATCACCGAGAGCAATACTACATTGGCCAGGATCACCACGAGCCACAGGGCAAGCGTCGGCAGATGGAACACGTGGACACAGAGGCCGGCCAATGGTATCTGCACCACCCAGGCGGCCGTGAGAGCCGCAATCATGGGCGGCCAGGTATGCCCTGAGCCATAGAAGGCTGAGGCGAGCGCGACCGCGCAGGCCGACATAGGCTGCGCTATGGCAAAGAACACAAGCACGTATGCGCCCAAAGCCTTCACTTCGGTGGCCCGGCCGAAGATCTGCATGATCTCCCTGCCGAAGATCACCTCTAGGGTGGAGACCCCCAGAGCTATGCCCAGGGCCAGGAGAGCGGCCTTGCGCGCGCTCTGAGCTGCCCGCTCCGGCTTGCCCGCCCCCATATTCTGGCCAACAATGGCAGAGGCGCCCAACTCGAGGCCAACCGCGAAGACTGCGCCCAACTCCACCACCCGGGTCACGATACCATAGGCCGCGACCACGGTCACGCCGTAGGTGGCGACGAAGATGGCGAAGACCCAGACGGCTGCGCTCCGCGAGAGGCTCTCCACGAATGGCGGGAGCCCGATCCTCAAGACCTGGCCCATCACCTCGGGATCCGTGCGGAAGCCGCGCATCCTGGTGCGGAGGCAGCCCTGGCCGAACCTCAGCACCAGCAGGCCCACCGTGACCGCGGTCGCGGCCGACAGTGCGCTCCCCAGGGCAGCCCCCCGCACACCGAGTCCGAACTTAAAGATCAGGAGTGGATCGAGTCCCATATTGAGCGCGGTGGTCGCCAGCATAATGTACATAGCCCGCGGCGCCTCTCCGATTCCACGCAGCGCGGTATAGACCGTGTACATGGTGAACATGAAGGGAAGCCCAAGGAAATAGACCCGGGCATACGCGACTCCCAAGCTTATCACTCGCTGGTCGCTGGTCATCACCCGGAGGACGTGCCCGGCCAGCAGATATCCTGCCGCCGCCATGGGGAGGCCCATTGAAAACTTCATCACCATGGTCTGCTTCACGGCATTAGCGGTTCCGTCGAAGTCGCGCTCCCCGAATCGCCTGGAGATCACCGCGACCGACCCGGAGCCGACCATGGAATTGACCGCGCCCAGGATCGCGGCGAAGGAAGAAAAGAGGGTGACGGCCGCGACCTCGGCGGTCCCGATCCTCGCCACCCAAAACATGCTGATCAGGGCGTAGATGGTCATCGAGGCGAAGCCGACCATCGAAGGCACGCCCATGTAGAGGACGTTCCCCAGGATGTCGCCGCTGGTCAGGTCGCGGAATACCTCGGGCTGCTGGCGGGAAACTGCCTCGTTGGCTTCGGTCTCGAGTGCTGCCATCTGATCCTCAGATTGCCGATGGTACCACTCGGATCGCATCACGGTCAACCGTGGGCTGGCTGCCGGGGTGCGGGCCTCGGCACGTGGGGTCGGCCTTGGGAGTTGGCCACGGGCTCAGTACTACATTCGCCCCGGCCAATCTCCCTGCGGCCTCCGCCAAGCGAGCCAGGGCGGAGCCGAGGCCCGCAGAAGCCTCACCAACGAGGCACCGGAGCTGATGGCCTC
>DATKKY010000118.1:0-4002 GCA_035542695.1 bacterium
AGTCTGGACCAACGGAACCTACGGCAAGCAGTACTTCGTGGTCGAGCACCGCAGGAAGACCAAGTTCGATTTCTACATACCCAACAAGGGCCTGCTCATATACCACGTGGATGAGAACATGACCAGCAACACTAACGAACGGTGCGGAGCCGGCAGCCCGCATTACCGGGTCGCCCTCGAGCAAGCCGATGGTGACTGCGACCTCGAGAACAATGTGAACCAGGGAGACAACGGCGATCCCTATCCGGGATCCGGCGGAACCCACAATCCCAACACCAGCTTCAATCTGATTTCGACGCCCAATTCCAACTCTTACACCGACGCGGCGACCGGAGTTTCGGTTTACAACATCCACTTCTCCGGAGGCGACGGCTACGCCAGTTTCGCAGTCAGCCCGGTGCCTCCAACGGTGACGGTGGCTTCGCCCAACGGAGGAGAGGTGCTTCAGGTCGGAGACCCGGACACCATCCGGTGGGTCGCCTTCGACGATATTGCGGTGGATTCGGTCAGCATCCTGCTGTCAACCGACGGGGGAGCCACTTTCCCGACCGTGCTGGCCCACGGCGAGGCAAACGATTCATCGTACGTTTGGACGGTCGCGGGGCCGCCTTCGACGAATTGCAGGATAAGAGTGCTTGCCTACGATCGCTCGGGCTACAGCGCCTATGACGCCTCCAACGCTGACTTCCAGATCTACGATCCCGCGGCTGGCGTGGTCGATCGCGGTACGGCCGACTTCAGGATTGTCTCGGTCAAACCCAACCCGACAGCGAGCGGGACCCAGATCGCCTTCTCCTCTCCGCGCGCCGGGGCCGAAGCCGACATATATGATGTCGGGGGCAGGCTGGTGAGGTCCTTGGCGGTGAGGACCGGTGCTGCCGGCGGTGGCGCCTTCGAGGCCTCTTGGGACGGCACAGACTCGCGGGGCAGCGCAATGTCACCGGGGATTTACTTCTTGAGGGTGACCTCGGGCGCCAGGGCCCAGACAGCACGAATCACGATAGTCAGGTAAGGAGGCAGCAAATGGCCAGGATTGGAACCGCAGTAGTTCTGCTGATAGCAGTGACGCTGGTCGCGGGCTCGGCTTTTTCAATGCCCCTGAGGCCTGACATCGCCGACAAGCTGCGCGCCGAGGGTAAGCTGGCCGATGAAGAAGCCCTGATGGCCCTCGCCCACAAGATGGGTGTGGACAATCTCGGCGGGAACAAGGTTTTTCAAGCAGGGCCTGGGAAACCCCTGGTAATGACAACGCGCCAGGCGATCGTGATCCTGGTCGATTTCTCCGACAACGTTGCCAACCAGACCACCTACCCGCCATCCCATTACTCGGATTTGCTCTTCTCAGTGGGGACCTATCCTACGGGCAGCCTGCGCGACTATTACCTTGAGAACTCCTACGGCAACTTCACGGTGACCGGCCAGGTGACCAACTGGCTACGGATGCCCCAGACATACGCCTACTACGTTTATGGCCAGCGCGGCATCTACGGCCCCTACCCGCACAATTGCCAGAAGATGGTCGAGGATGCGGTCATCGCCGCCGACCCCTACGTGGATTTCTCCCAGTACGACAACGATGGCCCGGACGGCATCCCCCATTCGGGAGACGATGACGGCTACGTGGATGCCCTCTTCGTGATTCACGCCGGCCCCGGGTACGAGGTGACCCACAACGTCAACGACATCCATTCCCATGCGTGGTCTACCAGCTACCCCGTGCCCGTTGATGGCGTCTATGCCTATTCCTATTCTACCGAACCCGACAACGGCTACGTCGGAGTTTACTGCCACGAGTTCGGCCATGTCCTCGGATGCCCTGACCTGTACGATTACGGCTATGATTCACGCGGCGTCGGCGACTGGTCGGTGATGGCATTCGGGTGCTGGGGCAACGGCGGCATCACCCCCACGCAGTTCGATGCCTGGGACAGGGTTCTCTTGGGTTTCGCCACGCCGGTGGTTCCCACGACCAGCGTGATTGATGCCAACATCCCGAGAGTGGAAGACAATCCCGTGGTGTACAAGGTGTGGACCAATGGCTCGCCTGGCAGTCAGTATTTCATGTTCGAATACCGCCAGCAGGTCAAGTTCGACTCGTATCTGCCTGGCAGCGGCCTTGTGATTTACCACGTCGATGAGACCATGCCCGACAATGACAGCCAGCGGTGCGGCAGCGGAAGTCCTCACTACCTTGTTGCCGTGGAACAGGCCGACGGCCAGTGCGACCTCGAGAATTACGTCAACCGGGGTGATGCTGGCGACCCGTGGCCGGGAGCCGGCGGCACTCACAACCCTAACCATGCTTTCAACCTGATATCCACGCCCAACACCAAGAACTACGCCGGGAGCGCGACCGGCGTTTCCATCTACAACATCCACATGCAGGACACGCTCGCGTATGCCAGCGTCGCGGTCAATCTGGTCGCGCCGATCGTTCGGGTGGTCGGCCCCAACGGCGGCCAGGACCTCGCCATCAGCTATCCGGATACGATCCGATGGGTCGCCTTCGACGACATCGCCGTCGATTCCTTGAGCATTCTGCTTTCGCGGGACGGCGGCGCGACGTTCCCCACCGTGCTCGCGCACGGGGAAGCCAACGACTCCGCCTTCATCTGGACCGCTACCGGGCCCCAGTCCGAGCACTGCCGGATCAAAGTGGTGGCCTACGATCGCTCCGGCTACTCGGCGTATGACGTGTCGGATGCCGATTTCAAGATTCTCGACGTGGCTGGCGTGCCTGCTGCGCCGGTCGAATTCCGGATAGTCTCGGTCAGCCCGAACCCGGCGACCGGCGGGGCGCGGATCACGTTTGCTTCGCCTTCGCCCCGAGTCGCTGCCGGAGTGTACGACGTGATGGGGCGGCTGGTGCGGTCGCTCAACCCGGCCGAGGTTGCTGGCGGGGCCGGCACCTACGAGGCCTACTGGGACGGCATGGGCGCAAGCGGGATGGCGGCATCCCCCGGCGTGTACTTCGTGCGAGTTACATCCGAGGGCCAGGCTTCAACGGCCAGACTTACTGTGACGCGGTGAGGACCGAGGCTCCGGCGGGTACACCGAGCTCTCGAGCGACGATCGGGCACTTGGCACGCAAGATGAAGAAGACCATCCGATCCGCTTCATCCAGCGTTTCGTAGTTGGCCTGCCCTTTGGAGAGCACGACTCCGGCCGTGCGGAAGACCTCCCGGAATTCCGGGCTGCACTCTTCGAAGACGATTCCAAGGCTGGATGAACCCGTCTCTACAACCTCTATCGGTCGGATGATGCCGCCGCGGTCGGCATCTTCGCGCGTGGCATCATTCAGGACAGGCCCCGACTTGACGCACAGGTAAACCTGCTTCCCCAGGCGCGCGGCCTCGTCCGCGAGAAACCTGTCGAACACAATTTCACCGGCATTGTCGCTCACCACCAGCAGGCTGTCGCTTGCAGCCAGCGCCTCGTACAGTCTCTCGGACTCGTCGCGCGCGAGATCGACTGCCAGCGTTTCCGCGAGCGTTCGCTCGAGGTCGAACTCCAGGCCGACTCCGAAATCTATGATGTTGCCGACCGCCGCCAGCTTGGCGCAGAGCCGCACTCGATCCACGGGGCCCATCCGCTCAAGGTCAGCTGCCACACCAGGCCGGATACGCTCGTAGAGGGCCAGCGCCTCCTGAGTGGTGCGGACCTTCATTTCGAGGAAAGGGTCAATTCCCGGGTAGAGCACTTCTGCTGCCCTTATCGCAGTCGTAGCCACAATCGCCGGCGGCACCGAGGGGGCAATCCCCACCAACGCCTGCCGGGCTTCCGCCACTGCGCGCTGCTCGGCCGCTTCCCCCAGCCCGGCCATCTTCACGGTGCGTAGAGCCTGGTTTATCGAGCAGGGAAAGCATTCGGGCGACGATCGCAAGGCCTTCTCATTTCTTCGGCGCCGTCAAGTCTTCTGTTCCTTCTTACGCGCCGCCGGGAAGAGGATGTTGTTCAAGATCAGCCTGTAGCCAGGCGAGTTCTTGTGGAGAGCCAGATCAG
>DATKKY010000119.1:0-10111 GCA_035542695.1 bacterium
AGACAGAACGAACCTGGCATCGAGGTGCCGATCGATCAGGACCTGCTCGCCCGTGTCGATATGCCCGTTGGCTGCGCGCGCGGCTATCCCATTGCCATCGTCCCTGAAAACCCGGTATCGATGCCCATCAGCCTCGAAGCAAACCGAATGCGGTGCCGAGGTAGCGATAGCGCGCTGCCTTGCGAACCATGCGTCTTCCGCTACCTGAGTGGCAGCCGACTTGAGATCGCTCGACCTGCTGAAGGACTTGACCGCTGGGATGCCCATTGCAGCCAAAATGCCTATCAGGGCCACGACGGTTAGGAGTTCGATGATCGTGAAGCCTGTCTGTTTCTTCATCTGGATGTCCACCTTTCCGTCGGGAGGGTTGTGCATAGTTCATGCCACGAGGCAGACCGGGGATTGGGCGGTCCGGCCGATATGTCCTTGAAGGGGAACGCCTTAGTTGGCGCCGAGCGTGGCTGGGGCCGCAGGGAGCTGCCTGTGGATTGCGGAATGCAACCCCGGCGTGCGTTTTCCAATCAGGTGGGAGGAACTCCTCACCCTCGCAGCGCTTGGCAGGACAAGCCTTCGGTGCGTGCGACGGGCTGCGGCTTGCCCGAACCGGATTGACACCCCGTGGGGGCCATGATGAGAGTCGCGGGGAAACGCCACGAAACTGCATCACCACAGCCAACCGGGAGGGCAGAATGAGCGAATCGAGAAACGGAGAGCCAGGCAGGCCGGGCGCCGCCAGCCAGCCAAGGTCAAGAAAGAGGGACAGCACCGAAAGATGCTGCCCCTGCTAGACCAAAAACAGCAGCCGGTGGAGCCGACCGCCCGCTGCTAGAAGTTCGGACCGAAGTCGGCTTCGAAAGCCTTGCCCAGCTTGGCGGCCCAGTTATCGAGCGCGTCGAGCTTCCCGAAGAAGAACCTCAGCACCTTGGGCTCCTGCACGAACTTGAGCCCCTTCACCAGCTCGCGGTGTTTGTAGAGCCAGCCAAGCCGGTCCACCATGTACTCGATGTGCGACATGGTGTAAACCCGGCGAGGTATCGCCAGCCGCGCAAGTTCGAGATCGGCATAGACGTCGTTGCCATTCTCATCCCGGTCGTTGGATATCGTACCGCGCTCCATCGGCCGCGTGCCCGAGGCAATATAAACCGCCGCAGTGAGCGCGCCAGCCGGATACTCCGCCTGCGGGATGTGGGGCACGAAGCGCTTGGCGTCGAGATGGCAAGCCAGGCCGCCTGCCGGCGTAACCACCGGGATACCCGTTTCCAGCAGCCTGCCCACGAAGTACTCGATGAACTCCGGAGAGGCCCCGGCGACGTTGGTGTCGCACATCTCCCTCATGCCGACAGCCATGGCTTCGATTTCCTTGGTGGACATCCCACCATAGGTCGCGAAGCCTTCGTAGACCGGCAGCCAGTCGAGGATGCGGTCGTAGTACTCCTTCTTGTTGGTTGCCATCAGTCCGCCGCGAACGGAAGTGCTTTTCCGGCCGGAGAGGTAGAACAGATCGACGTAGCTCATCATCTCCTTGATGATCTCGCCAATCGACTTGTCGGCGTATTCCTTCTCGCGGGTCTTGATGAAGTAAGCGTTTTCGGACAGCAGGCTACCGTCGAAGACCAGTGGGATCCCGTTGGCTACGCAGACTTGCTTGACTTCGCGCAGGTTCTTGAGCGAGAAAGGCTGGCCACCAACCAGGTTGGTAGTGGCTTCCATCCGGATGAACGGAATCCGCTTGGCCCCATATTTCTTGATCGCTTCCTGCACCTTCCCCATGTCCATATTACCTTTGAAGAGGTCGCTGCTCTGGGTGTTGAAGGTCTCATCCCGGCAGAGCTCGAGGACGGTGGCGCCGGCCAGCAGGAAGTGGGCCTTAGTGGTCGTGAAATGGTAGTTCATGATGACCGCATCCCCCGGCTTGACGAAGATCTTAGCCAGGAGATGCTCAGCCGCGCGGCCCTGGTGAACCGGCGCAGTGTAGTCGAAGCCTAGGACATCCTTGACCGCGCTGGCGAGCTTGTAGAAACTTTCGCAGCCGGCGTAGGCATCGTCGGCGACCATCATGGCTGCCAGCTGATTATCGCTCATGGCATTGGTGCCACTATCGGTCAGCATGTCGAGAAAGAGGTCCTTGGTCCGAAGCAGGAAGGTATTGTAGCCCGCTTCCTTGATAGCCTCGAGTCGTCGCCCTATCGGGGGCAGAGTGGTCTTCTGGATAATCCGGACTTTGTGCATCTCGATCGGGATCGTCTTGCCGTTAGAAAGCTTGATCTTCATTTAGCTGGCCTCCTTTAGCCTGCTGTCGTCTTGACAGATGATGCTGGAACAACACCTGGCGGTGTTCCATCGCCTCACTTTGCGTGCCGCGTTCGACCCAGGATTATACATCAGGCCTAGATGTTAAGAAAGCCCAATTAGTAGGGATGGGTGGGTGGTTGACAGGGACCGCGGGAGGCCCGATAATAGGCTCTACCATGGTGAGATCCAGAGGAAAACCCGTGATGAAGTTCGAGACTCGGGCGATACACGTGGGGCAAGAGCCCGACCCGGCTACTGGCGCCGTTATCGTGCCGGTCTATTTCACCTCGACCTTTGCCCAAGCAAGCCCGGGCAAACACAAGGGCTATGACTATGCGCGGACCCAGAACCCGACGCGCAAGGCCTTGGAAGAGTGCGCGGCTGCCCTGGAAAACGGCAGGTACGGCCTGGCCTTTGGCTCAGGAATGGCCGCCATTAATAATGTCCTTAATCTCTTGAAGACCGGCGATCACATCGTGGCAACCGAAGATATGTATGGCGGGACCTACCGGATTCTCGAGCATGTCTATCGGGATTATGGGGTTACCTTCTCGCTAGTGGACACTACCGATCTTGCCAAGGTGGAGGCGGCAATCAGGAAGAACACTAGGATGATCTGGCTCGAGACGCCCAGCAACCCGCTCTTGAGGATCACCGATCTGGCAAAGGTGGCCCGGGTAGCGCGCGGCCGAGGGCTCATAACCGTGGCTGACAATACCTTTGCCACTCCCTACTTCCAGCGGCCGCTGGACCTGGGGATAGACATTGTGGTCCATAGCACCACCAAGTATCTGGGAGGCCACAGTGATGTAGTCGGGGGCCTGGTGATAACTTCCAACGAGGAACACCACAGGCGGCTCAAGTTCTGCCAGAACGCCGTGGGCGGAGTGCCAGGACCCATGGACGCCTGGCTGGTGCTGCGGGGCATCAAGACCCTTGCCGTCAGGATGAGGGAACACATGGCCAATGCGCTCGAGGTCGCTAAGTATCTGGAGGTCCATCCCCGGGTTGGCCGTGTGATCTATCCGTGGCTCGCGAGCCACCCTCAGCACAAGCTTGCGCGCAGGCAGATGTCAGGGATGAGCGGCATGGTCTCATTCGAGATCAAGGGAGGCCTCAAGGCCGCGCGCCGGTTCCTGGAGCGGGTGAAGTTCTTTGCTCTTGCTGAGAGCCTTGGAGGAGTCGAGTCCCTGATCGAGCACCCGGCAATCATGACGCATTCGCATATTCCCGCCAAGATAAGAAGCAAGACCGGCATATCGGACTCGCTGGTGAGGCTCTCGGTCGGCATTGAGAACGTCGAGGACCTGATCGCCGACCTGGATGCCGCCCTGAGGTGAGCCAAGTGGAGGAAGGAACCGGAGTCAGGTGAAGCCTGAGATCTTGCTGGGCGATGAGGCTGTGGCACTCGGGGCAATCCACGCCGGGCTCACCTCGGCCTTTTCCTACCCGGGCACGCCAGCATCGGAGGTCATGGAGTACTTGCTTAAGACCGCGCGGGGGGCCCAAGCTTTTCGAGCGGCCTGGTGCATCAACGAGAAGGTAGCCTACGAGGAAGCCCTCGGGGTCTCCTTCGCGGGTCTCCGCACCATGGTCTCGATGAAGCATGTCGGCCTCAACGTGGCAGCCGACCCGTTTATGAACTCGGCCCTGACAGGCGTCGGCGGCGGGTTGGTGGTGGTGTCGGCCGACGACCCCGGTATGCACAGCTCCCAGGATGAGCAGGACAACCGCTATTACGCCGACTTCGCCCGAATTCCTTGCTTCGAGCCATCCAATCATCAAGAGGCTTACGACATGACCCGCCGGGCTTTCGATGTCTCGGAGGAGTTCGGCGTGCCCGTCCTCGTGCGGCTGGTGACCCGCCTTTCCCACAGTCGGTCCAGTGTCGTGCCCCGCGAGCCCAGGGCGCAGAACACCCCCCCCGCGGGCAAGGCCGGTTACGGGCCGTGGGACCAGTGGACGCTGCTTCCCATCAACGCTCGCAAGCGGTTCCGCGCACTGGTCGAGAAGCAGGCTGATCTCACAAGGATGGCGGAAGGGTCGGAGTTCAACCGGCTGGAGCAGGGCCACGGCCGCGTCGGCATCATCGCATCGGGCATTGCTTACAACTATGTGATGGAGAATCTGCGGGACGCAAGTGAGCGCCCACCGATCCTCAAGCTGTCGGTCCTGCCTGTGCCCGTCGGACTGGTCGCCAGCTTGGTCAAGCAGGTCGATACGATCATCGTGGTCGAGGAAGGCTACCCGCTAATCGAACGGGCCTTGCGAGGCCTCTTTGGGATTGAGGGCAAGGTGATTAAAGGCAAACTCTCGGGCGAGATTCCCGCAACCGGCGAGCTCTCACCTGAGGCTGTGAGGCCCGCGCTCGGCCTCAAGCCGCTCAAGAGCCAGCGCCTGGAAGGCTTCAAGCTGGCGTCGCGCCCGCCTCAGCTTTGCAAAGGCTGTCCCCACGCCGACACCTTCAGGGCTCTCAAGGCCGCCCTCGAGGGTTATCCCAAGGCCAACGTCTTCAGCGACATCGGCTGCTACACTCTGGGCGCATTTCCACCCTACCAGGCAGTCAATACCTGCGTGTGCATGGGGGCCAGCGTCAGCATGGCCAAGGGCGGCTCCGAGGTTGGAATTCACCCTGCGGTCGCGGTGCTCGGTGATTCCACCTTTGGACACTCGGGCCTGACCCCGCTGGTTGAGGCCGCAGCGCTCGACAGCAACATGACCGTGATTATTCTGGACAATGGCACGGTCGCCATGACCGGCGGGCAGGCTAGCTACGCCACCGGCGAGCGGCTTCTCAAGATGATCGAGGGCGCGGGCGTTGGCCGAGAGCATCTCCGCGTGATCGAGCCTCTCCCCAAGAACCTCGAAGCCAATGCGGCGGTGATGCGCGAGGAGTTTGACCACCGCGGACTTTCAGTGATCGTCGCTGTGCGCGAGTGCATCCAGGAAGCGCGCAAGCGCAAGCGCCAGACGGAGTGATAGCCAAGCCATGAAGCAGGACATAATTCTGGCGGGCGTGGGTGGCCAAGGGATCCTCTCGATCGCCTTCGTGATAGACAACGCCGCCCTGAAACAGGGTCTCTATATGAAACAGGCCGAGGTCCACGGCATGGCCCAGCGGGGTGGCGGAGTTCAGTCCCACCTGCGGCTCTCCGAGGAGGCGATTTACAGCGACCTCGTCCCTAGAGGCAGGGCCGATCTTATCCTGAGCGTCGAACCCCTGGAGGCCCTGCGCTACATCGAGTACCTGGGCCCTGAGGGCCGGATTGTGACCAGCAGCACTCCCATGATCAATATCCCTGACTACCCTCCGCTCGACGAAGTGCTGGCCGCAATCCGCAAGTTCAAGGGCAGCGTGATTGTGGATTCAGCCAAATTGGCCCAGGAAGCGGGGGCACCTCAGACTCAGAACATGGTGATGCTCGGGGCTGCCTCGCGCTATCTGATGCTTAAGGTCGATGACTTGCGGGAATTCATCGGGGTGCTCTTCGGGGCGCGTGGCGAGAAGATAGTCGCTGCTAACCTCGAGGCCTTCGATCTGGGACGCCAGGCATCCGAGGCTGGCGCAGCTTGAGGGTATAGCTCGTAGCCCCAGGGCTCCCTACACCGCACTCCACAGCTCGGCCACCTTCTCCCGACTCGCCACGAGATAGCGCGTATCGTTGGAGAAGACCTCAAGTGTGATCGTGGCGTCGTAGCCGATCGCCTTCAGAGCCTGTACGATCTCCGTCCAATTGATGTTGCCGGCCCCGATCGGCATGTGGTCATCCTCGCGGGTCCGGTTGTCGGAGAAGTGGACGTGCACCAGTTTGCCCTTGAACATCCCCAGGAGCTGCTTGAACTTGTTGCCCCGGAGCACGGCGTGGCCGACGTCCAGGTGGAACCTGAGCGCAGGGACCGTAGTCAAGAGCGTATTCAGCGGCTCGACGTTGGAGAAGAGTCCGGGCATGTTCTCAACCACAATCGTGAGATCATGCTTGGCAGCCTCGTCGGAGATTATCTTGAAGCTCAGCGCATTGAGGCTGACGCTCAGCTTGGGCTCGATGGTGCCTACACCCGAATCGGGATGGACCGTCACGGTCCGGGCGCCGGCCTCCTTGAAGAAGCCCAGGGTCTTTATCACATCCCCGATTGCGGCCTCGCGGATGGAGTTGATCGGTGAGGCAAACGGCAGGTAGTAAGTGGTATGGCCGACAACCCCAAGCCCGCTGGCTTTGATCGCCGCCAGCACCGCCTTCTTGTCGATCACATCCACGTGGGCTTTGGGATGCTCGAGGGTGAGATCGATGTAGTCGAACCCGCTTGCTGCGAAGAGGGATAGGCTCTCGCCGATATCCAGGCGAGGGTTGTTCATCGCGCCGATCTTCATGCGGCTACCGTCCGTGATTGGGCAATCGCAGTGTCACACAGGCGAGTGAGATCGAGGCTCAGAGCAGCCCCTCGTCCTTTTCCCCTTCGCCTCCCGTCGGTCCTTCCTTCTTGCCGAACATGGTCTTCAGAGAACCGTAGGGCACAAAGCGGACGACCTTCTTTGAGGGAACCTTGACAGGCTCGCCAGTCTTGGGATTCCGCGCGATCCTCGCCTTTCTGACTCTCACCTTGAATGCCCCGAGACCCGGCAGCACAAACTCGCCCTTGGCCTGCAGTTCCTTCTCGGCAAGCGCAACCAGCCCGTCATAAAACCGCTCGACATTGGCCTTGGATATGCCGCTAGCCCGCATCACGCCCTCGATCATTTGGTCCTTGGTCACGAACGGCCTCCTTCCCGCAGGCAACACCTGCCTGACTAGATGCCAGCCTACAGATTGGGACCTGCTTTGTCAACCGAATGAGGCCGGCCGCTTATTCTACCTTGAAGACGTACTTGAGGATGACGCCGAAGGCCATCGACACGACGAGGAAAGTCCAGAGCCACGAAAGGTGGAAAAGGCCGAAATTGAAGGCCATTGGCGGATACTTGATCTCGATCGCCGCAACCGGCATCGCCGCCGGGAGGCGCGGCGCCCCCGGATTCATCAGCCCGTCCCAGAAGGAGGCCTTCTTGACCTCAGCGTAAACCGGCATGGTCTTGGTGGTGGCATAGACCGGGATCGTGACTTCGGCTGCGCTTGAAGCCACCTTGATGGTGCCGACGCCGCGCTCGGTCAGCCTGATTTTCCAGTCGGTCTCCCCGAGCGACGGAATCCTCACCGCCGAGCTGGCTTTTTCCACGCCCTGGCCGGGCACAAGCGTCAAGCGTTCGCCCAGCACATCGACCCCCGGGGCCGACGTGACTTTGACGATAGCCGTTTGGCCAGGGAGAAGCGCATGGTGCGCATAGCGCAGATTGAGCTGGATCATTATCAGCACAACGGGAATTATCATGATCACCGCGGGCAAGACAGCCAGCTTCATGTAGCTGAGGTTGGTCCTCAAAATGCGCCCCTGGGAAGCCAGCACAGTCGAGGCATCTTCCTTGTAGAGCCTGAGCTCAAGGAAGTAGGCACTGATCTTGGTCTTGATCTCCTTCATCGCCTGCTGGTTCGAGACGAGCTTGAAGAGCACGAGCATCACCGCTCCGGTGGCCAGCGATATGAAGATGATGCCTCCGAAAGCGTTGCCGTTCTCGAATGGGCGCAGGACGAGCGTGAAGAACCGCGTCAATGCCCCGCCGATTGCAGTCAAATCAAATCCCCCGCCTTACGATATGTAGCCAAGCCCCTTGAGGCGCTTCTTGACCTCTTCATCGTCGCCGGCGCCCTCCAACTTCGCGAGCTCCTTCTCAACCAGGTGCGCCACAAACTCGTCCACCGAGGAATAGCCGGCCACCGAAGCGAACTTCTTGGCCCGCTCCAACAGGTTCTTGTCGATCTTGATCTTGTCTCCCCCGAACATACGTGCCTCCTTAACGCGGCCTACTTTCCGGAAACCTCCACCGCAAAGAGGTCAGAACCGACCATGCCAGGCTCCTTGGCGATCCCGAACTCAGCGAGGATCGACGGAGCCAGATCATAGAGGGCCGGGGTAGACCGGACTATCGGCTTGCTTGTGAACAGGCTCCCCGGGATCACATCCTTGGCCATGCAGTGATCGCCGCTCCACTTCTTGGAGTTATCGGTAACCACCAGGCGCGTAACCTTGCCGAGCGCCGTCTCCCACGAGGCTCGATAGCCGCGGTTGTAGCCCACTATGAGGTCGGGAGCCTCATCAACGCACTCTCCCGAATAACAGTCGCTGGCCTTGTACATTTTGAAGATCATCTGTTCCCCGGTCTTGGGATCTTTGACCGCCTCCAGCTTGGCGACCAGCTCGTTGATCAGGGCTTCTTTCTCAGCTCCGGGAGCGACGATGCCACTCTTTTCGCGCCCAATCTGGTTGATGTAAAGCCCGTTAAGCCCCAGAGCATAGGCCTTGGTCCGGCTCCAATCCACGTTCTCGAAGAACTCGCCGCTGGTCTTCTGGTATTCGTCCTTCAGGGCCATGTACCCGTTCTGATATAGCCACGTGTTGAGGTGAACGCTCCGCCTATAAGAGGTGAAACCGTGATCCGAGCACACGATTATGGTTGCGTCGGGCCCTACCCGGGCGACCACGTGCCCTAGGACCGAATCCATCCGGGCGTAGTAGGTTTCGATGATGTTGCCGTACTTCTTGGCCATCTCCGGATCGTAGATGGGGTGCTGGGGATCGCGCCAAGCCCAGAACATGTGTTGCAGCGGATCGGTAGTGGAGAAATAGCAGCAGAGCATGCCCCACTTGAAGCGGTCCAGCTCGTGGTCGAGCATCTGCTTGGTCTGATCCAGCACAAACTCGGCCTGCTGGAGGTATTCATCTTCGTTGAGTCGGCCTTCGTTCAAGGCCCAGGTCTCTTCGGCGATCCCCTGAGTATAGAAGCGGCCGATCGCACTGGCCAATTTCCTCGAGTAGTCAGGCGGAGTGGAGACGGGCAGGGCCGGGGCCATCGGATCGATCTGAACCGGACTCATGTAGAGCTCGAGATCGGGCCGAACCGACTTGAGATAGAACCTCACGATGCCTTTGGCGCTTGCGAAAGGCATCATCTTGAAGCTCAGCGCCACCCAATCGCTCCACTGCTTCTCATCGAGCAGAATCTCACTACCCTCGACTTCGATCTTGACGGCCGAATAATCCGGGTCTAGATAGACCGTCATGGGAATCTCAGCATTGGGCTTATCCGTAAGGAAAGTATTGGGCGGCCCAACGATCTTGGTCTTGACGATGTTATCGAAGGCGCTGACCTGGATGATCGTACCGCCGCTCTCCGGTGTAATCACATTGGGCTTGGTAGTGTAGAAAGAAAACGTGCCGTACGTGCCGAGGAGGTCCGGCGTACCCATGCCGGAGATGCTCCGCGTTTCTTCGCCAACCGGAGGGAAATCCGACGGGAGCCTAAGGACCACGGTCGGTATGCCATGCTCCTCGAGAATCTGCCAGAAGGCTTTGCCTTTCCTCAAGAGCGTCACCTTGCCCTTGGAGAGAGGAACATTGTACTTGCCTAGCCTGATCGTGCGCTTGGCCTCATCGATAATCGTGGTGGAGAGGAAAGGCTGATAGGTCTTGGGGTCGCGGGCTATGAAGTCGTAAATGCCATGGCCACCGGGATTCATACCGGTGATGAAGTTGGACCAGGCCACCGGGCTCTGAGGCGGAACCGAAGTCTCAAGCCGGGAAAAGGTGCCCCGCTCCGCCAGCGCCCTGAAATTGGGCATCTTGCCCTCAGCCATCAGACGTTCCGCGAGACCCGGATCCATCCCGTCGAAGCCCAACACAATCACCTTGGGCTGGTCTTTAGCCACAGCCGGGAACCCCAGAACCAAGA
>DATKKY010000120.1:0-3692 GCA_035542695.1 bacterium
TTCTGGAGGATGCCGCCGATCACCACCGCATCACCGGAGATCACGCTGGTCGAGGCAAGATACATTGAACCGCCGATCACGGCTGCGTCCCCGTTGATCTTCCCCTCGACCGTCAGAGCTCCGCCGATGATCACCACATCACCGTTCACGACTTCGTCCTGATCGATGGCGTAGCTTGAGCCGATCCTCACGACTTGGGCGTTGGTGATGTTGACCGAGGAGCCGACTTCTTGGAGGGCTTTCTGGGCGTCGGCCCGGCTCTGTTCCTTGTCTTCGTCAACCGTGCCGAACTGAGCCGGAGCGGCCAGGGCGGCAGTTACTGTGAGCGTGAGAACCAGTGCGAGAGCAAACGACAGGCATGCAAAGCCTGCCAGCAGGCTGCCTCTTTTGCCCGGTCCATTGCCGCTAGGGGTCAGCATGATCAGCCTCCTTTCATACTAGGCAATATACCATAGGTTTGCAAGCTCTACCAGGCAGCACGCCCGGGCCTCGCTTGCGTCAAGCCTTATCCCCTGAAGATGGTGCCGACGTAGTAGACCATGCCAGCCTCTGCCCCGATGTAGAGGAGGAGGAACAATCCCACCTGCGCTGCCACCGCCACTTTTCCGAGGACCGAGTTCATTCGGTTGACCTCCGCAATCAGGGGTACTCTTCAAGCTGCACCTCCAGCACCGGTTATGAGCAACGCGTGTGCCAGAAGTGGGACGGCGAGACAGCGGGATTTGGCGGCTGTAAGTGGTTGGTGGGGAACGAGATAGGAAGTGGGATCGGTGGCGGCGTGCGGGATGGGGGCTCTTGACGGCGAATTCGGTGTCAATTCGACACGGCGCGGCCCGGCCTGACACAGGGCTTGGGAAGGATGGCGGTGAGTGAGACCCAGAGTGGAGAGGTGCTCCAGGGCGCTTATTCGCCCTCATCGGTGGCGGCCGTTTCCCCTTCGCGGCAGATGCCGTAGCGGCGCATCTTGCGGTGGAGATTGGCGCGGTCAATGCCGAGTTTCGCCGCCGCCTGGGAGACATTCCAGCCAGTCTTCTCAAGTTCGGTCGCGATCAGGGCTCGCTCGAAATCATCCACCATGTCCCCGAGCGATCGCGCGCCTGACGGCCCACTGCCTGCGCCCGACACCGCAGCTTCGCCACCCGGCCGAGCCGGAGCGGCGCTCACGAGCGGCGCCACGCTCGCGCCCGTAATGATCTTCTCATCCGTCATGATCACTAAGCGCTCAACCACGTTCTTGAGCTCGCGGACATTGCCGGGCCAATCGTAGGCCATGAGCTTGACTCTGGCATCGTCGCTCAATTCCCGGAGGGGCCGATTGTTCTCGGCGCAGAAGACTTGGATGAAGTGGTCGGCCAGGAGCGGAATGTCTTCCCGGCGCTCGCGGAGCGGAGGGACGCGGATGGGGATGCCAGCGATCCTGAAGTACAGGTCCTCGCGGAAGTGGCCCCGCTTGATCTCGGCAGCCAGGTCCTTGTTGGTTGAGGAGATCACCCGCACGTCCACCTTGATTGAGACTTTGCCGCCCAGCCGCTCGAACTCGCCTTCTTCCAGCACGCGCAGGAGCTTGGCTTGGGTGTCGAGACTCATGTCGCCGATCTCGTCCAGCAGCAGTGTGCCGCCATCGGCCAGATCGAAGCGGCCTTCCTTGCGGGCGATGGCGCTGGTGAAGGCGCCTTTTTCGTGGCCGAAGAGCTCGCTCTCCATCAAGTCCTTGGGTATGGCCGCGCAATTGAGTTTGACGAAGGGTTGATCGCGGCGCGGGCTGGTGTCGTGGATCGCAGCCGCCACCAATTCCTTGCCCGTGCCGTTCTCGCCATAGATCAGGACGCGCGCCTTGGATGGCGCTGCCTTCAGGATCTCCTCGCGCAGCTTCTCGATCGCGGCGCTCTCGCCAACCATCACCCGCTTCTCGCGCAGTTCGCCCTCGAGCCGCGCCTTCTGGCTGCGCAGCGTCTCCTTCTCGAGGGTGTTCTTGACCGCAAGCAGCAAGCGGTCGGGCTGGAGCGGCTTCTCGACGAAGTCGGCGGCGCCAAGCTTGGTCGCCTTGACGGCGGCCTCGATGGTGGCCTGCCCCGATATCATGATCACGGGCAGATCAGGCTGGGTGTGCTTCAACCGGGCCAGGGTTTCGAGCCCGTCGATCCCCGGCATGTAGATGTCCAGCAGCACCAGGGAGATGTCGCCCTCGCCGGCGCGAGTGATGCCGTCGGCGCCGTTGGAAGCGGTCGCAGTGCCGTAGCTCTCATCCTCAAGCAGGCCCGAGACCATCTTGATGATTTCAGCATCATCGTCAACGATGAGGACAGTCGGCTTCTTCACGGCTTGGTCTCCTCGGGCACCGGCAGATCAACCACGAAGGTGGTGCCGGCGTCGCCCGTCGTGAAGGTTATCTTAGCATGATGATCCTCAAGAATCCTATAGGCATGTGGCAGGCCGATGCCGGTGCCGGCAGCCTTGGTGGTGAAGTAGGGATCGAAGATCTTGTCCTTGATGTCCGGCGGAATCCCCGGGCCGGTGTCGCTGACTTCGATCCGCACCCAGCCTGGCGTGCGCGATGTCCTGACCGTGAGCGTCCCGCCCTCGGGCATGGCCTCGAGCGCATTCTTGATCAAGTTGGCGACCACGCTCTTGAGCTGCTCCCGATCAGCCTGGACCTTGGGCAGGCTCGGGGCGAGGTCGGTCTTGAGCGCGACCTTGCCGGGTGCCGCGGCCTGGAGCTCGATGGCGCTCTGGACAGCTTCGTTGGCGTCCAGGCTTTCGAACTGGGGCTCGGGCAGCTTGGCGAACTCCGAGAAACCCCGGGCAATCTCGTTCAGGGCCCTGATCTCTTTGTAGATGGATTCGAGGCTTTCCTCGATCACCTGCTTATCTCTCGCTGGATCGGCGCCGGCAGCCCCGCCTTCGAGGCGCTTCCTGATGCGGTGGGTGGCGATCTCCATCGGGGTAAGGAGGTTCTTGATCTGATGGGCGAAGTGACGCGCGAAATCCCGCCAAGCTGCAATGCGCTCGGCGCGGATCAGGTTGCGCTTGTTCTCGATCAAGTCCTCGGTCATCTTGTTGAAATCGTTGACCAGGCTCCCGATCTCGTCCTTGGCGGTGACGGCGATCCGGTGATCCAGGTCGCCTCGGGCGATCCGCTCGGTGGCCTGGGCCAGCTCCGTGATGGGGTGGCTGATCCGGCTTGCCAAGAGCCGCGAGACCAGCGTTGCCGAGACGGCCATCGCGACCACCAGCACACAGGTCACGATGATGATATAGCGGCGGAGCACGCTGACATAAAGCCCGACCGCCTGATAGCGGCTCAGATCATCACCTGTGCGCCGCATCTTGTCAGCGAAACCTGCGTTGAGAGTGAAACCCACGACCACCAGGGAGTCCCTGGTGACCACGCCAGCGGCCACGAGGTCGGGATCCTTGAAAGCTATGCGGCGGGCCTGCAGTTGGCCCGGCTGCGAGCCGCTGGTGCCCGTGCCGCCAGCGTGCGCCATGGCGGCAGCCTGCTCGCTCGTCTCCAGGGCGCTCATCCCGATCGTTCGTTCGATCCGGGGTACATCCGGGGGATAGGTCAGTCGGCATTTCCAGGTCTCGCCCTCGAGGCCATAGATGGCTGCGAAATCGACATGCGTCTCCTCGCTCACCGTTCGCATGGTGGCGAGCAAGTCCGCAGTACTTCCCTGCGGTCTTGCCTCAAG
>DATKKY010000121.1:0-29918 GCA_035542695.1 bacterium
GCCATGTCGGCAAGCATGTGCTGGATCGCCTGCTTGGATGTGATCACTTCTCCGAACTGAGTTCGGCTCTTGGCGTAGGCGACAGCTTCCTCCAACGCTCCGGTTGCGATGCCCAGCGCTTGGGCTGCGACGCCGGGTCTCGTCGAGTCGAAAGTCCTCAAGGCCAGAATAAGTCCCATGCCTTCCTTGGCAAGCAGGTTGGCCGCCGGAACCCGACAGTCTTCGAAAACCAGCTCGCGGGTCGCCGAGGCCCGGATTCCCAGTTTGCGCTCCTTCTTGCCGAAGCTGAACCCAGGCATGCCCTTCTCGACAACGAAAGCCGATATGCCGCGTGCCCCCTTGTTTTTGTCAGTCACGGCCATCACTGAGTAGATCTCAGCTTCGCCGCCGTTGGTGATGAAGCATTTGGTGCCATTCAAGATATATGAATCGCCCTGCTTCTCAGCAGATGTCCTCAAGGCCGTGGCATCGCTCCCCGCATCGTGCTCGGTCAACGCAAACGCTGCAACCTTCTCTCCGCGCGCGATAGGAGGGAGGAACTTGGCTTTCTGGGCTTCATTGCCGCCCAAGAGGATGGGATAGGCGCCAAGCGCGGAACCTGCCAGGGCCAGCGCAATACCGCCGTCAACCTTAGAGAGTTCCTCAACGACGAGCACCAATTCGAAAACCGCCATGCCCATGCCGCCGTATTCCTTCGGTATGTACGCGCCGCAAAGGCCTGATTTCCCGAGCACCTTGACCACGTCCCACGGGAAGGTCTCTTCGGCATCGTACTTCTCGCGGACGGGCCTCATATGCTCGTCGGCGATCTTCTTTGCCGTTGCCACCAGCTGCTTCTGGGCCTCACTGAGATTGTAGTCCAAGCTAAGTCCCCCTCGGCTGAGTTGGTGCTTTGACTAAAGGTGGACAAATAGTAAGCTACCCATAGATGTCAGTCAAGCCATGCCGCGATGGGGTCCAGACGCGATCGGGACCTGGTCGAGAGCCGGTCGAACGAAGGGCCAGCAGGGGCCTTGCCGAAAGGGGAGTGGGCTGGTGTTGTCCTGTGAGGCTGCGGGCGTCGTCGCCCAGTTGGCACGAGCCGTTCCCGAGATCCGTGAGACGCGAAAGGTCTTTGGACTGGAGCTCGCCCTGGTGGGAAGCTTGCTCGGCGCCGCTAGCGGGACTCTCTATGTGTTGCGACGGGGCACAGGCCAGCTCTACAAGGTGAAATCGTTCGCAGCCGGTGGCGGCACGGCGGACCGAAGTCTGGCGCAGGGCGATCCCGCCCAAGCCAGCGGCACCGAACCCTGGGACATGGCCCTCGTGATGAAGTTCTTCCGCAATGAAAAGCCGCACCTTGAGGCGGGAGTGGTCATGGCCCCGGTCAGGGTGGGTACCGAGGTGGTGGGCGTGTTGGCGCTCGCTCGCAGGGACGGCTTCGCGTCGGGTGCGGGCAAGACGGCGACGGAGATCCTGAGAATCGTGGGAGGCTTGCTGGCGGATCGCCGGCGCGCGGCCGTGCTCGAGGCCGAAGCCTCAGTAGGGCGTGCCATCGCCCGGGGCGTGGCACGCAGGGATGTGATCTACAGGATTCTGCATCAGCTTCGGAGGTTCCTGGATTACGATCATGGCGCAACTGTGGTCGAGCGCCTCGATCATGCGACCGGCCGGGTGGCCGCGCGTCAGGTAGCCTGGAGACAGGGTAAAAGCGATGTCGTCGGGAGAACCTTCGGGCTACCGTGGGACGAGTTTCAGAGTCAAGGCGCGGCCAGCGTGGAACATGGTAGCTTGGCTGGTGTCCGCGATGCCCTGAGCGGGATTGCGGAAGCGGGCGCGCCGTCCAAGGGCTCGATGATAGTGATCCGGATTGCAGTTGATAGCAGAGTCCTTGGGTGCCTGGAGATAGCGAGCCAGCGCCCGGGCTTTTTCGGTGATCGCGATCTGGCCATCGCCACCCAGTTCCTGACCTACCTCAGCTGGTGCCTGAGCGAAGAGGCGGTTTGAAAACCTTGAGCAACCTCAGATTCACGTTCGTAGCTGACAGCCGGAATCGCACAGCCGTCGCTTGCCTGGTGGCTGCGCTGGAAGGCCTTGCGGAAGTCGGCGCCGATTCCATCCGGGTGGCCCGCCCGGCAGAAGCGCTTTCGCTTCCCTACGGCGAGGATCCCTCGACCCTGGACATTCTGGGTATGACCGCCATGACCGAGGGCATGCCGGGCGCATCGCGCTTGCTGGCCCGCATCATCGAACATACCCGCGTTGTGGCGGCCACTGGGTCGGCGCCCCTGGTCACGATCTGCGGCGGGCCTCATCCCACGAGTGACCCGGAGAGTGCCCTCGATGCCGGCTTTGACTACTGCTGCGTCGGTGAAGGCGAGGGCGCGATTCGCGGGCTGGCCAAGACGCTTGCCCGCGGCGATCGGGTCCGATCTGGCCGAGACGGACGGATTCTCCGGAGCGAGACCTTGCTCGACCTCGACAGCGTCCCGGCACTGCCGCAGCGCTTCGTCTTCCGTGGCTATATCGAGATCGCTCGAGGCTGCCGTTGGGCTTGCGCCTACTGCCAGAACCCGGAGATCTTCGGCCACCAGGAGCGCTTCCGGAGCCCGGCCAGCGTGGAAGAGACTGTCCGACTCTACGCTGCCCGCGGCATGCAGGACATCCGGCTCTTGGCCCCAAATGCGCTGGGATACCGAGCCGAGGCCGAGCGCGTCCCGAACTGCGAAGCGCTGGATGATTTGCTCCATCGGATCAAATCGGCAGCACCCGATGGCAGGATCTTCTTTGGGTCTTTTCCGTCGGAGATGAGGCCCGATTACGTCACCTCCGAAGCGATTACTATTCTCAAGCGCTATGTCTCCAACCGCCGGCTGGTGATTGGGGGACAGGCTGGCAGCCAACGTGTCTTGGACCTGATAGGCAGGGCTCACACGGTCGAGGATATTGTTAGGGCCAGTGAGATCGTCGCCGCTTGTGGTTTCCAGCCTCTGGTTGACCTGATGGTCGGTTTCCCGTTCGAAGAGCCCGAGGATCGCGAAGCCACACTTGCTCTCATAACAAGGCTGCGGCCGGCCAACGCCAGGTTCACCATGCATTTCTTCATGCCACTCCCCGGGACGCGGCTGGCCGGAGCTCGCCCACGCTTTCTCTCGGAGGCCGAGCGCCGACATATTGATGGACTCGCGCAGCAGGGTCTGATAAGAGGAAGGTGGCGCCGACAGGAGGAATTCGCACGCCGATCCTTGATCGGGCATTGAGAGACAAGCCCAAGCCGGTGAAGCTCTTCTGCGGGCTCGTGGGGCGGGCTGAGGCTATCGAGCGCGCGAGAGGCCCCCTGGTTCAGGCATTTGGCGAGCCCGATTGCGAGAGTGCCACGCTCAAGTTTGACTTCACGGCTTACTATCGCGATGAGATGGGCGAGGGCCTCGTCCGCAGGTGGCTGGCCTTCGGGGCCCTCCGGGAACGCGCCTACCTCGCCCGGGCCAAGCACATTGCCGCGCTGATAGAAGAGCAACTCGCGGTCAGCGGCAAACGCCGGGTTAACCTCGACCCTGGCTACGTGGATGATGCCCAGGTGGTGCTCTCGACCGCTAAGAACTTCTCTCATCGGATCTACATCGGCATGGGCTACTACGCGGAGGTCACCCTCACCTACGAGCACAAAGCCTTCAAACTGCTGCCGTGGACTTATCCTGACTACCAGACGGGTGAGGCCCTGGCCTTCTTCGGTCAGGCTCGCAGCATTTACATTGCCCAGCTGAGGCATCGAGCGGACAAGTGACGGTCGGTCGTGAACGCTGAGCGGAGAGCCATAATCATAGTCTGCCTGGCGATTGTGGTGGTGTCGTTCGCCGCGATCCTGATAAGACTGTGCACGGTGCCCACGGCGGTGATCGCGGCCTGGAGGCTGGGCCTGGCATCGCTCATGCTGCTGCCCATCTTCGCGAAGACCCAAGGCGCTGCCGGCATCTCGCGCAACCAGATTGCCCTGTGCATCCTGGCCGGCCTTTTCCTGTCGCTTCACTTTCTCCTGTGGATCGAGTCGTTGAAGCTGACCACCGTGGCGAGCTCGGTGGTGCTGGTAACCACGAGCCCTATCTTCGCCGCCATCCTGGGCTGGATCTTCCTCAAGGAGAGCGTGGGGCGGAGGACTCTGGTCGCGATTGGATGCTGCATGCTTGGCAGTCTTGCCATCGGCCGGGGCGACATTCGCGTGGCTGCCGGAATGCTGAGAGGTGATCTCTTAGCCCTGGGTGGCGCTGCGGCCTTCGGGGGCTATTTCGTGATTGGCCGCTCAGTGCGTCGGCATGTGCGGTTCCTGCCTTACGTCTTCCTGGCTTACTCGGCGTCGGCGGTGATGCTGCTCGGCTGGGCAGTAGTGACCCATCATCACTTGGTCGGCTTCGCGCCGGCGAATTATCTTTGGCTTCTCTTGCTCGCGCTTGGTCCCCAGGTGTTCGGGCACTCCTCGCTCAACTGGGCGCTCGGCCACCTGCCGGCTCCCAAGGTAGCGATCTCCGTGCTAGGCGAACCCATCGGCTCCGCCCTGCTCGCGTGGCTCATCTTCCATGAGGTACCCGGCGCCCAGCTCTTCATAGGCGGAGTTCTGATTCTCTGCGGCGTTTACCTGGCCATGAGCGACCGGAGCACCTGATTCCAGCCGCACGCGTGCTCATATGCGTTGAATAGAGGCACGGCGGGGTGTATAATGAGAGCCGTTGAAGTGGGTCTGTAACAACGAACCGTCCTCGGAGGTGCGAACATGAAGAGCTTGCTATTGGTTGTCGGATTGTCTCTCTTGATTCCCCTTGCAGCTTGGGCAACGCCGTACGTCCCAATTGACGCGCTTGGGGGCAATGGTGGGGCTGCCCAGGGCAGCGAAGAGTGGGTCGGCCCGCGGGCGCTGCCGGCGGGGACCCTGGCTACCTACGATCCGTATGTCCGGTACGGCATGTGCTGCGACTTCGTCAAGAGCATGCAGGTCAGCGATACCAGCACGATCGACTACGGCGGCATACGCGAGGCTGAACACATGCTCGGCGTGATTCAGAGCGATAATACCAGCGAATCGATCTGGCTCTGGTCTCACTACTACCGGCTTTCGGGCACCGATACGTATCACGGCAACGTGGCAGCATCGTGGCAGTACATAATGAACCACCCGGCTTACAACGAAGAGGGCGATGATAGCCCCGTCGGCGGCTATTACAGGCGCTATAACTGCTCTTGGTCGCTCCGGGCCGTGATGGAGTACAGCGACGTCTATGGTGATGCGACCTACGCCGCCTACGGCGACTCCTGTGCCTCCTATCTCTGCCACCACCCGATGAAGCTCAACGGCCTGACGGGTGCTGCGCGCCGGCTGAACGGCATGGTAATGGGTTGGGCGGTCGGGAATCTTTACGAGTACGGCCAGTACATCGGCAACCCGACTTACTGCTCCAAAGCGCTCGATATGGCCGACTCGGTCAAGGGCTGGGTGGACAGCAATCCCGCCAAGCTGCATTGGAAGGAGTGGGCGATGGAGGGCGGCTCGGCGATGTGGGGCATTGTCCACTCATTCTTTGCCAATAATCCGACCAGCCTCAAGACCTGGGTCACGACCAGTGCTCCTTACCTTGATACTGAGGTGCTCCCCAGTGACGGTGCCTATCAGAATGCCTGGCGCGCCTGGGGTGCTCTTGGTCAGTCAACTGCCAGTCAGGTGCTCGACAGTCCGACCTACGGCGGTTACTTCAAGCATCTCGCCGACACGCTGGTGGCCAACGACGAGGACAACGATGGGGGCATCCCGGTGCTGGATGCCGACCCTGACAACTACGATCAGTCCTGGGTGACCAGCTATCTCGCATTCATGTGCATGAACCGGCTGCTAGTGACCGCCGGTACTCCAGTGGTCGCGAAGGATGGACCCGCGCTCGACGCTGAGGTCTCGCCGGTGCCCTCGGTAGGCATGCCGCGCCTGGCTTTCAATCTGCCCAAGTCCGGCACGGTCAAGGTCAGCGTGTATGATGCCGCAGGCCGGCGGGTGATGGAGCAGGATCTCGGTACCCTGGGGTCAGGCTTCCATCGTGTGGACCTTGGCGTGAGCCCCGGCTTTGCCAACGCCTCGCCCGGCATTTACTTCTACGAGGTGCGTACCGCTGCGGACGTCGCAACCGGGAAGATGGTTGTGCTGAGGTAGGTCTACCCGGCATCGGCGGCTGCTGGCGGCATCGGGTCTCGCGGCTCGGCTTGACACGCTTGGCGCGGTGTGGTAGCTCCTTACCAGAGATTGCAAAGGGGGAGCTATCAACCATGAGTAGCAGCCGTTCATTCCGACGGACCAAGATCGTTTCGACCCTCGGTCCTGCTTCATCTTCCGCTAGAACCATCCGAGCCCTGCTTGAGGCTGGCGTGGATGTCGTGCGCCTGAACTTCTCCCACGGTGATCATGCAACCCATCACCGGGTGGTCGGCCTGGTCCGGCGAGCCTCTCGCCAACTAGGTAAGCCCGTACCGATAATCCAGGACCTTCAGGGGCCGCGCCTGAGGCTGGGCGTGCTGCCTCATGATATCGTGCTCAAGAAAGGTTCGCGGCTCACGCTCACCGCCGGGCGGCCGGGGCCCAATGCCATAACAATCTCGCCGGCCATTTCCTTCCGAGGTATGCGGCGCGGTCATCGGGTCCTGATTGGCGACGGGGGGGTGGTGCTCAAGGTCAGCGGGGCCAGCGGCCGCGACCTCTCGTGTGTCGTTAGCCGTGGAGGCAGCATCCGATCGCGCCAGGGCGTCAATCTGCCGGACGGCAAAGCGGCCCTGCCTTCGCTTACCGCAAAGGACGTATCCGATCTCAAGTTCGGGCTGAGCGAAGGGGTTGATTTCATAGCGCTCTCCTTCGTCAGGTCCGCCGCCGACATCCACGCCCTTCGGAAGCACTTGGAAGGCACGGGCGTGGGTATAGTGGCCAAGATCGAAACCCAGGAAGCTCTCTGCGATATCGAAGCGATCATAGATGCCACCGATGTGATCCTGGTGGCTCGGGGTGACCTGGCCAGCGAGGTGAGCATAAGCGAGGTGCCCATCGTCCAGAAGTTCCTGATCGAGCAGTCCAATCTGCGGGCCAAGCCCGTGATCACGGCCACTCAGATGCTTGAATCCATGATCAACAATCCTCAACCGACCCGAGCCGAAGCTAGCGACGTTGCTAATGCAGTGCTGGACGGGTCGGACGCCGTGATGCTGAGCGGGGAGACCGCCGTGGGCAAATATCCCGTGGAGACCGTGAGGACGATGCGGTCGATTGTGACCAGCGCCGAGACGGCCCACGATCAGGCTTGGATAAGACCCAGGGCACAGCTCGAGCCCGCGCCGCATATCGATGAGACCATCGCCTTCCTCGCCTCCAGCGCCGCTCACACCCTCAACGCGGCAGCCATCATCACCTTCACGATAAGCGGCAGCACAGCGCTCCGGGTTGCCAAGTTCAGGCCGCTGGTGCCTATCGTTGCGGTCACGCCATCAGCTGCCACTATGATGCGCTTGGGGCTTTGCTACGGCACCACGTGTGTCCAGATAGGCAAGGTCAGCGACACTGACACCATGATTCAGACTGCCATCCGCGCGGTCCACGGCCAGGGCTTGGTGAAGAAGGGTGATCTGGTGGTCGTGACAGCCGGCGTTCCCGTCTATCGCAAGGGCAAGACCAATCTGGTCAAGCTGGAGGTGGTGGCTTGAGTGAGGTGAAGCTTGCCGCAGCTTAGACAGGATCTCTCGACCCGGCGTTGGACGATCATCGCCGCCGACCGGGCTAAGCGCCCTGATGATTTCGTCAAGCGCTCGAGCCAGGCGGCCGCAGTGTCATCCTATTCGCCGACCTGCCCGTTCTGCGCGGGCAACGAGGACAAGACCCCGCCTGCGCTCTACGTGCTGCCTGAAGAGGCGCCGCGGAACGAGCGCGGCTGGGACGTTCGCGTGGTGCCCAATCGTTTCCCGGTACTGCTCAAACCCACCGACGGCCCGGAATCCAGAAAGAGGACCCATCATGGGCTCTACTCCGAAATGGACGGCTGCGGCGAGCATGAGGTGGTGATCGAGCACCCTGATCACTCCAAGACCATCGCCACAATGACCGTACAAGAGGTGACGGGCGTGGTCCGCGCCTATCGTCACCAGTTTCTTGAGCTGGACAAATCGGATTGGAACCAGCTTATCATCATCTTCCGAAACCAGGGCGAGGGTGCCGGCACCTCCCTGGTCCACCCACATTCCCAGATCATTGGCGTGCCAATTGTGCCCCAGGATGTAAGATGGAGGCTGGACGAGGCTCAGCGCTACTTTGACGACAATGGCACCTGCGTTCACTGCGACATGCTGGACGCCGAGATACGGGAGGGGATACGGATTGTTGCCACCAATCCAGGTTTTGTAGCTTTGTGCCCCTTTGCTTCGAGCGTGCCGTACGAGATCCGGATCGTGCCCCGGCGACATGCTTCATCGTTCGGCGTTCTCGCCGACGAAGAGGCCGAACTGCTGGCGAGGATCCTCAAGGACACGCTGGGCCGGCTTTACTCGCTCCTCGCCAATCCTGATTACAATTATGTGGTGCGCTCAGCGCCGCACCATTCAGCGGGCGAGCCGCACTTCCACTGGTATCTCGAAATCCTGCCGAGGCTCACCACTGCCGCGGGCTTTGAGATCGGCACCGGCATCAACGTCAATAGTGTTGCCCCTGAGGCCGCGGCCAGCCATCTTGGAAAGGCGTGTTGATTTGACAGGGCCCACCCTGGAAGCCAGACGGGCCAATATGGTGGAGTATCAAATCAGGGCCCGTGGCATCAAAGACGCGAGAGTGCTCGAGGCAATGGGCCGAGTGCCGAGGCACGTCTTCGTGCCGCCGGGTTACGCCGATTCGGCATATGACGACCGCCCCCTGCCGATCGGCTCTGGGCAGACCATTTCGCAACCTTACATGGTAGCCGTGATGACCGAAGCCCTGAAACCCCGGGACGCCGACAGGGTTCTAGAGATAGGCACGGGGTCAGGCTACCAGACAGCGGTGCTTGCTGAGCTGGTCTCGCAGGTCGTGACCATTGAGCGCGTGGGCGAGCTCGCCGCGGCAGCTAGCGAGACCATTGGCGCGCTGGGCTATGCGAACGTGGAATTCGTGGTCGGCGACGGCACCAAGGGCTACCCGAGCCGGGCCCCGTACGACGGCATTCTGGTGACTGCGGGGGCGCCTGACGTCCCGGACGTGCTGCTCGAGCAACTGACGGAAGGCGGCAGACTGGTGATTCCGGTCGGCAACACGCTGCAGCAGACGCTAACCCGCGTCACAAAACGCGGCCGGGACTTCCGGACCGAACGGCTGGAAGGATGCGTGTTTGTGCCCCTTATTGGAGAATACGGTTGGAGTGAAAATGGGGAGCAGGCTTCCTAAGGAGGTGCGCCTGGAATGATCAGCCGCAAGCAGGTGATCGACTTGCTTCAGTTCGATGCTGGACCGCACCAGGTTGTCAGTTTCTACATGGGCATAGGCGTGGCAAGGGCGCAGCGCAAGGCCAACGAAATCGTGGCCAAGGACATCACCAAGCAGGCAGTCAACCAGGTGGGTCTCGCTGGCGATGCCCGAAAGGACGTGGAGGAAGACGTCCAGAAGATCTTGAACTTCATCAAGATGGACTTCAAAGGTAAGGCCAGGGGCCTGGCGATATTCTCTTCGACCAAGGCCGGCCTGTGGCAGGTCTACAGGCTGCCGGTCACTATGCCTGACAGATGCGTGATAAACCATTCGCCTTTCGTCCTGCCGATGCTTAGGATTGTTGATGAAAGCCGGAGGTTCTGCGTGGTGGTCGCAGACACCGAGAAGGCCAGGCTCTTCACCATGTACCTGGGAGAGATCATCGAGCGGTCGGATGTGTTCGATGTCGTTCCTGGGTGGCACAAGCAGGGAGGATGGTCCCAGGCCAGATTCCAGCGCCACATCGAGGACCTCGTCAACCGGCATTTGAAGCACGTCGCTGACACGGTCTTCGAACTGCACAAGAGCGAAGGCTTCGGGCACCTGATAGTGGGCGGCTCGCAGGAAGTGAGAACGCGGCTGCTACAGATACTCCATTCGTACCTGCAGAAGATAATCGCCGGCTATATCAACGTTGACGTGACCTCCAGCACTGAGGAGATTCTGCGAGCGGCCCGGAAGATCGAGGCCGAGGTGGAGGACAAGCGCTCGGAGGAGATCGTCAAGGTGGTAGCCGGCGCCACGGGCCGCGGTCACGTGGTGACCGGGATCGACAGCACCGTCGCAGCCCTCAAGGAGGGGCGTGTCCACACCCTGGTGCTGGTGGACGATGGCCGCGTAGAGGGATGTTTGTGCGGAGACTGCGGCGGCGTGGATGTCCTCTCGGCCGAGGTGTGCTCCAGGTGCAAGAAGCCGCTCTCGAAGGCCGAAAATGTGTCGGAGCATCTGGCGGTGCTTGCTATCGAGCAAGATGCTGAGGTCAAGTACGTGAGGCCAGGTTCGGGTATGGAGCGCCAGGGTTCGGTCGGTGCGATACTCAGGTGGTAGGTCAATTATGATGGTGGCGACTCAGAGATCATGATCAGACAGGGGGACGCCCGGGACATGTCGGTAATAAGCATGAAGAAGATCAGCAAGAATTACGAGATGGGCGAAGCGATGGTTCACGCCCTGCGGGAGATTGATCTCGAGGTGGATCCGGGCGAGTTTCTGGCCATCGTCGGCCCGTCGGGTTCAGGCAAGTCAACCCTGATGAACTTGATCGGATGCCTGGACCGGCCGAGCCAGGGCGAATATCGCCTCGACGGTGAGGAAGTGAGCACTCTCAATGATGATGAGCTTGCCCACATCCGCAACAAGAAGATAGGCTTCGTGTTTCAGACCTTCAACCTCTTGCCCAGAACCAATTGCCTCCACAACGTGGAGCTGCCGCTCCTGTATTCCAATGTGCCGCGGCGGGAACGGGAGAGGAAAGCTCTCGAGCTGCTGAATCAGGTCGGCCTGGCCGACCGGGTTTATCACAATCCCAACGAGCTCTCAGGAGGCGAGAGGCAGAGGGTTGCCATTGCCAGAGCGCTTATCAACGATCCAGCGATAGTGCTGGCTGACGAGCCGACCGGCAACCTGGACAGCAAGACAGGCTCGGAGATCATGTCGATCTTCACCGAGCTCAACAAAGAGGGCAAGACCGTCGTGCTGGTCACCCACGAGCGCTACATAGCCGACTACTCTCGCAGGATCATCACCCTCAAGGACGGCCGGGTAGTAAGTGAAGACACCAGCGTACTGCGCTAGGTGACCTGAAGTTCGGGCTCAAACCCGATTGAGGCGCGGGCGCCGTTATCACGCCGGCACCGGGCGGCCGGCCGTGGCTCCCACGTGGAGTTCATCCTAGTCCCAAATCATGGTGCAAGCGCTGGGCGGCGTCGGCCACCCGGGACTTGGGCAGAGCGATAGTTAGGCTCAGGCCCGACGAGCACACAATCTCGGGGTCCAGCTTGAGCGAGGCTATCGACCTCATCACTTTCTGGGCGATTCCCGGAACGCCGCAGATGCCGTAGCCCACCACCGTCAGGGTAGCGATCCCGTCATCCACCTGGAAGGCCTGCCCGGCGAGGGCCTGCCGGACCGAGCGGGCCGCCGCATCCTTGGCCTCAAGCGGTATCATCACTGAAACATCTCCCCGAGCGCCAGATACCGAAGAAACGTAAATGAACCGGACCTCGATCTCGTTGCGGTCCAAAGCTTCCAGGACGAGGCCTGCCGCCTCGGCCGGGTGCTCGACCCCGGTAAGGCGTATCCTGGCAAGACTGGTGTCCTGAGTTATGCCTCGTATCTCCGACCCTTCGATTTCCTCTTTGCCCGTCACCAAGGTGCCCATCTCCTTGCCGAAAGAAGGTCTCACGTGGACTCTGACCCCGAAGCGCATCGCTACATCAACGCTTCTCCAGTGCAACACGCCGGCGCCGCAGAAGGCCAGCTCCAGCATCTCTTCGTACGAAATCCTGGGTATCTTGCTCGCTCCCGGGACCACCCGCGGATCGGCGGTATAGACTCCGTCAACGTCCTTGAAAAGATGGCACTCCTCGGCTCCCAGCGCTGCTGCCAGCGCCACGCAGGTGGTGTCGGAGCCGCCTCTGCCCAGGGTCGTGATCTCTTTGGCTGAACTGACTCCCTGGAAACCGGCGACGATCACAATCCGTCCGCGCTCCAGCTCCTCCCGAACCCTGTCCGCCTTGATGTCAAGTATCTTGGCGCGGGTGTGGCTGGTATCAGTCACGATGCCGCTCTGGGAACCTGTGAAGGATATGGCCTCGCAGCCCAGATCGATTATCGCCATCGAGAGCAGGGCCATGGAGATGCGCTCACCAGCAGTCAAGAGCATGTCCATCTCGCGCTTGGGCGGGTTCTTGGCCACGGTCTTGGCCAGCGTCACCAGCTGATCGGTGGTGTCACCCATAGCGGATATCACGACGATGACGTCCCGGCCGGCCCTTCTTTCTTCGACCACCCGCCGGGCTACATCCTTGATCTTCTCCGGGGTCGCCACCGAGGCCCCGCCGAATTTCTGCACAATCAGAGCTTTTGTCCCTTGCGTTATCATCTCGGAGTGCTCACTTTACATAGGAATCGACATCATGGTAAGATGCGCTGTCGATCGTTTGCAAGCAATATGTACTTGTGTCTGATGATGCTTAAGGAGGTTCGTATGTCCACCGGATCGCGGCTTCTTGTAGCGTCGATCGTGCTCGGCTTTGTGCTGGCGCTGGCCATTGTCGGCTGCGCCACCTTCGGACCCAAGCGCGCACCGTTGGCGACTGTGCCAGACACCCTCGATGCCGAAGCTAAGGCCGAGGCCTTCGAGCAGATGGCAAAGACCTACCCCGAGGACGCTGAGCTCTTCTTCACTCTGGGGAACGTTTACTACGACCAGGCTATTCCCGATCTTGCCAAGCAGAACTACGAGAAGGCGATATCGCTTGATCACAAGATGGACAAGGCGCGTGTGAATCTGGCGATGGTGATTGCCGAATCGGGGGATCCCGACAGCGCCAAGGTGATTCTTGAAGACGTGGTGAAGCGTGATCCCAAGAACTCCAAGGCCCTGGTGGATCTCGGCATGATCTACTACGATGCCAAGGACGTCGACACGGCGGTCAAGTATTACTCCAAGGCGCTTGCCATCAATCCCAGAGACCCTGAAGCTCACTACGATCTCGGCATGGCATTTGCCGAATCCGGCCTGCTGCTCGAGGCCGTGAAGGAATTCCGGGCGGTGCTGGATATTCAGAAAGAAGGAGACACCGCTCAGCGTGCGCAGCTCGCCCTGGAACGGGTCGAGGGCACGCTGAAGAAGTAGTCGCTAGCAACGGAGGTGCTGGCTTGCCCCTCGCCGGGGAGCGCCAAGACCGGACTTGCCTCCTGGTCACGTCGGAGGCGGGGCTGGCCGGCGAGCTCGACGGAGGAGGTGTCGCGGAGGCCCTGGGCGGGCTGAGGGAAGCAGCCCTGCGGGGTTCTGCCCGCGGCTTGGCGACCACTCTCTACGTCCCCGATAGCAAAGACTTCTCCAGTCCCTCAAGTTTCTTGTCGCCTCCGCTCGAGCCATCCAAGCTGGCTTCCGGCATCCGGTCGGTGGAGCAGGCCGAATTGGCGGGTAGGCATTTCGCTTATGTTGTGATCGCGGGCAGCGGGAGCGTCATTCCCTTCTGGCGGCTCGAGAACCCGGCCGCGGATTCGGACGCCGACTTCCCGAGCGATGCGCCCTACGCTGTCGTTGAACCTGGGGACAGTGTCGAGAATCTCTTGATTCCGGACCGGGCTGTGGCGCGCTTGCCACTGGTCTCAGGTTTCCAAAGGCTTTTCGCTGGCCCGGAAAGCGGCCAGGGCGGCGCGCCGTTTGGCATTTCCGCAGCTGTCTGGCAGGACCAGGCACGCAAAGTCTATGGCCTCTTTGCTGGCCGGGAGCTCGCGACATCGCCCCCGGTCGATCTTGACGGCTTCAAGCCTGAGTGGCTCGCCCCCAACGCAGCGCTTTACTTCAACGTGCATGGTTCTAAGGATGAGCGCTACTGGTATGGCCAGCAGGGCTTGAATTATCCCAAGATGCTCGCCCCCGAGGTAGTCGCCAAATCCAGGGTGGAGGGGACCTTGGTCACGGTAGAGGCTTGCTACGGCGGCCTCGTGGAAGGCAAGCATCCCCAGGATTCGATTGCTCTCCAGTTCCTGGCCGCGGGCGCCGCGGCGCTTGTGGGATCAAGCGGCATTGCGTATGGCTCGCCGCAAGAAGGGCTGAGCGAGGCCGACCTGTTCGTTTACCTCTTCCTCAAGCGTGTAGTGGCGGGCGAGAGATTCGGAGAGGCCTTCGTAGAATCCAAGACCGACTTCGCCGCTGAAATGCTCCGGAGGCAAGGTTACTTGGATGGCGATGACAAGAAGACTCTGATTGAGTTCAATCTGTTCGGTGATCCATCGGCAAGCCTGGGTGGCTTGGCTCAGGGAAAGGGGATAGGGGCGATGATTCCAGAGGGGATAATAGAGTCGATCAAGCGACTGGTAGCGTCGAGGTTCCCGGAAATGCAAGGCGTGGAGCCGGACCTTGCTGAAGAGACTACCGCATTGGACGGAGCGCTGGCCGGCAAAGTGCTCAAGCGTCGGCCGCAATCGACTCCCAAGGGCGCCGGCCGCGTCGTGGAGCGTAAAATCTTCGTGGCGTCATTCTCGAGGCACGTGGCAGCGGGGGATCGCAAGGTCGAGCGCGTAGTCAGGATAACCTTCGATGAGCGGGGCGAAGTCCTCAAGATAGTGACCTCCAAGTAGCCCGCCGACCGGCCCAAACCGATTGACAGGAATTACGCATTCTGTTAACGTCAGTCGGCGAATGATCGCAGCAGACCTATTTTGAACAGGCGAAAGGAGCGGGGTGATGGCCCTGAACACTAGGAATCTCTGGCTCGTGCTGTTAGGTCTTGCTCTGGTCGCAGGCTGCGCAGGCCGGCAGGCCACTTCGTCCGGAAATCAGGCTACCCCGTCCAAACAGGTGAGCCTCAGTGAAGCGGACCGGCACTACCAGCTGGGTGCTCAGTATCTCAAAGACGGTGATCTTGACAGCGCAGCGGCTGAGTTCAGGTCCGCGATCGACAGCGATCCGGCTCATCGCAAGGCATACAGGGGTCTCGGCTCGGTTTACTTGAAGCAGGGTCGGCCGACAGATGCGGTCGTTGCCTACCGGAAGGTGTCGGACCTGGCCCCGAACGAGCCTGATGGCCACGCCGATCTCGGGTCCGCCTATATGGCTGCAGGCGAGTACGCTGATGCGGCCGGGGAGTACCGAGTAGCTATTCAACTGAACCCGACCACCCTTGACTACATGACGGGCCTGGCCGGGGCGTTTGAGAAGCAGGGCATGCTGCCTGAGGCAATCGAGGCGTATCGCAAGGCCGTTGAGATGACCCCAAGGTCGGATGCCAGGTACTTGCCGAATATCCTGTCGCTGGCGAACCTGCTTTATGAGAACCAGATATTCGCAGACGCGATAAGCGTTTACAAGACAGCGCTCTCGTTGGCGCCTGACGATTTCGGCGTCATAGAGACGCTCGGAAGGCTGTCGCTTAAGGTGGAGAACTACCCTTCAGCCGCCGACTACTACGAGAAGGCCGTGGCCCTCAAGCCAACCGATCCGCAGCTGAGGTACTGGCTGGCTACTGCGTACACCAAGATGGGCAGCACGGACAAGGCGATTGCTAACATGAACCGGGCGGTGGAGCTCAACCCCGATAATCCTGATCTCTACTGGCTGTTGGGCGACCTCTACAACCGGGCTCAGCGCTATGATGACGCGATTGGGGCGGCCGCGAAGCTTCTGGCCATCAAGCCCAACAGCGCTGGCGCCTTCTGCGTCTGGGGTGAGGCTTTGGCCAGGCAGGGTCGCTATGATGAGGCCAAGGCACAATACGGGAAGGCTGTGGCCTCGGGCGATCCAGCATGGAGCCCTTACGCGGCGAGGGAGATCGAGAAGCTCGGCCAGCAGCAACAAGGGGGCCAGCCGGGCAAGTAAGTTCAACCGAATATGGCGAGATGTGGCTGGGTTATTGGAGGGATGGCCGAGCGGTCTATGGCGGCGGTCTTGAAAACCGTTGACCGATGAGGTCCGTGGGTTCGAATCCTACTCCCTCCGCCAAGCGATCTTAGCTGAGCAGGTAAGTGGAGAGGTGCGTGAGTTGGCCTAAACGAGCCGCCTGCTAAGCGGTTGAGGGGACTATAAATCCTCTCCGAGGGTTCGAATCCCTCCCTCTCCGCCACCCGAAGGTGACCAGCATGCGGGTCCAGATCAAGCGTTTTGACATCACCAGCGTGGTCAAGATCAGCTTCGTCATCTATGCGATTCTGGGAATGGTGGTAGGTCTTATCTATGTCCTGGTCGCTGTGCTGTTCGGCAGTTTGCTGGATTTGTCAGACGCTTTCCAGGGGACGGAGCTGTTTCGGATTGCGGCGACCGGAATTGGCATATTGTTGGTGCCGCTGTTTGGCGTCCTGTATGGGGTCATCGGAGCTCTGGGAGGTCTTCTGGGAGCGGCAGTCTATAACTTGATCTCCAAGGCCCTCGGGGGAGTGAAACTCGACCTGGAGATGGAGGGAACTGAAGGGTCACCCCCCGGTTTAAATAGCTAAGTGGAAATGCGCCTGTAGCTCAATTGGATAGAGCGCGTGGCTACGGACCACGAGGTTGCGGGTTCAACTCCTGCCAGGCGCGCTCCTTGTATCGCAAAACTGGAGGCTTTTATGACCAAGGCGATTGTTGCTCTCTCGATCGCTCTCGTTCTCATCGCGTCTGCTCTGGAGTCGGGCACGGTCCGCGTGCCCATTGATCAGAAGGATCTAGAAGTTGCCCTTCGAGGAGCTGGCTACGGCGATACGGTGCTTGTCTATCCCGGCAAGTATCATATCGAGTCCCGAGTGAGGAGCGGAGTCAAGTTGCTTTCGGCCAAAGGCCCGGACTCGACGATCCTCTGGAATCAGCGGTGGTTTATCGTAATGCTCCGGGACTGCGACCTCGAGACCCAGGTCTCCGGGTTCACCTTCGACGGCAAAGGCTGCAACATAGCTGTTGCCTGTACCTCAGGCGCGCCGACCATAACAGGCAACTCCATCCGGGATGCCTGGGACGGCATCAATCTCGAGAAGTGCAATGCTCTGGTCAAGGGCAACACCGTCAAGGGCTGCAACCGGGGCATAGCTGCCGGCAACTCCAGCCCCGAGTTGATAGAGAACACCCTCATCCATAACATCAACGGGATGTACCTGATGTCGGCCTCCCCGGTGATCTCCCGGTGCAAGATCGCCAATAACAGCAAGGGCATCTACGTCGCGGGGTATTCCTATCCGACAATCGGCGGCAAGCTAACCACAGCCAACGACATTGAGCAGAACGGGTACAACATCTACAATGATGGTCGGCGCGTCGACAACAACCTCTACACCGATCAGCGCGAAGTGTCTATCGCCAGCGTCAACTACTGGGGCAGCCTGTGTCCGTCAAAAGACAGGTTCGGTGGCGAAGTGATCTTCACGCCGTGGGCCAATGCAACTCACGACTCGACCTATAACGAGTGCCCCAAGACGGCGCCGGCAGACACCACCAAGCAGCACCGATGATTTGATGCGGAGCATCTCGGGACGCTCCCTGGCCGCGGCATAGAGTGGAGACTCGAGATTGCCTGACATTTCGAAAACCGACCGAGGCCTGCTCTTAGCGATAGTTCTGCTTGCCCTCGGTCTCCGGCTCGCCTACCTGGTTGACGTCAGAGATTCGCCGTACGCCGGCCAGCCCCTCCTGGATTCCTACTGGTACGACGCCAAAGCCAAGGCCGTCGTGGACGGGGACATCTTATCGAGGAGCGGATCGTTCCGGGTCCCGCTGTACACCTACTTCCTCGCACTATGCTACCGGGTCTTCGGCCATTCCTTCACCGCGCCTCTGGTGTTGCAGGCGGCGTTCGGCGCCCTGACCTGTGGTCTCCTATATGCAATCGCTTCCCGGCTGTTTGGCCGTTTGGCTGGAGCCTATGCTGGATTCGGATTTGCGCTCTATCGAATGGGCATTTACTCGGACGGAGAAATTCTGCCCACCACCATTTACATCTTGCTAACGGTGCTGGCGACCTACTTCGCTCTTCAGGGGCTCGAACGCGAGCGGCGAACCGATTGGCTGCTCGCTGGGCTTGCTCTTGGGCTCGCTTTTCTGACGCGTCCCGAAGTCCTTGTGTTTGCTGCCGGCCTGGCCGTAGCGGTGCTTGCCCTCAAGCGAAAAAGAGGCTTCCGGATGGTCGGGCTCATGAGTATAGTGCTTCTCGGGGCTATGATGCTGCTTGGAGCGAGGAACTACTTGGCATTTGGGCGTTTCACCTTCTTCTCGCCTCAGGGAGCCGTAAACCTCTACATGGGCAACGCGAGCTATTCCGAAGGCAAGAACGCGGTCGCCCCGCCAACCAGTTTCCCCTACGCCGTCACTGCCGATCCGAGCGAGGACACCATAGACATAGCATCGAGGCAGGCGGCCTATGAAGCCGTAGGGCGCCAGCTCGACGACCGGGAGCTCTCCCGCTATTACTCGCGGCAGACTCTATCCGAGATCAGAGGCGACTTCCCCAGGTGGCTGGGCCTCATGGGCAAGAAGGCCTATTACTTCCTCAACGCCTACGAGGTGAGCGACATCAAGCTGATCCCGCGTTTCATCGCCCGATACTCGAGGGTCTTGAGGCTCCCGCTTGCCGGCTACTCCCTGGCGATGCCCCTTGGGTTGGTCGGCCTGGGGATCGCGATAGCCAGACGGCGCAAGGCCGCCTGGGTCATGATCGCGGGGCTCATATCGGTAGCGGCCACCACCGTGGCCTTCTTCGTCGTCTGGAGGTTCCGCTTGCCCGCGGTGCCTTTCCTGTTGGTGCTGGGGGGACTCACGGTCCGTGAGGGGGTCGCGGCGGCTGGCGTAAGGGATGCTAAGCGCTTCGCATCCGTGGCTCTGCCGACCGTGGCCCTGCTTGCTCTGTCGCTCACCCGGTTCTGGGGCGTGAGGACTGAGCGCGGAACTGCTGCCTTCATAGCCAACGAAGCGTCGCTCTTTGTGCGCGAGGGCAAACCGGAGGAAGCCATCAACGTCTATCAGGAAGCTATCGATGCCGATCCCACCGATCCCCGGCCGTACTACTACATGGGCAAGGCCTACGATTCTCTGGGACGCTTGTCCGATGCCAAGGCCATGCTCGAGCAAGCAGCAGTCCTGAACCCAGCCTATCGGCCCTTCAGCGATTTGTCGATCGGCATCCTCCTTGTCAGGCAAGGCGATTACGACCAGTCGGTGGGGTATTTCCAGCGGGCGGTCGCGGCCGATCCTGCCCTAGCGATAGGCCACTACAACTTAGGGCTTGCCCTGTTCAAGCTTGGCCGACTCGGAGAAGCCCGGCAGGCTCTTTACCGGGCGGTCTCCACCGCGGGGGACAATTCGGAAGTGGTGCTCTCCGCGGCCAAGATTCTGATCGATGCGGGTGATGCCGACGCAGGCCTGGCTGTGGCCGGCGCGGTTGTCCGGCGTGAGCCCCGGAATGGAGAGGCCTATTTCATTCTAGGTCTTGCCCTGGCGAAGCAGGGAAGGACGTCCGAGGCTCTCAGCCAGCTGGAGCGAGCTCTCCAACTCGCGCCTTCGTCTCAAGAGGTGAGGCAGAAACTGGCCGAGCTCAAGACCGGAGAGCTCAAGAGATAGCCTATGCGACTCGTTGCGCCGTTAGTGGTCCTCGTTGTGCTCTTCAGTTGCCTCCCGGCTTGGGCGATGCCGCCTCGACCCGACTTGCTTCAGCAGCTTTACGATACCAACCGGCTGGATGAAGCCAAACTAGTGCTCGGCGAGGAGATGCTGAAGGCGGAGCCGCTTGCTGCGCCCCGGGCGCAACCGCTTGCCCTGCCCGAGACCATCAAGGTCCTGGTGCTCTTGGTGGATTTCAGCGATGTCAAGGCCGACACGATAATTCATGGCCGCCAGTGGTTCCAGCGGATGCTGTTCGATCCGACCAATCCTCAGAGTCTCACCAGCTACTTCATGGCGAATTCCTACGGCCAGCTCGATGTCACCGGAGAGGTTTACGGTTGGTTCAGAGCCAAGCAGAAGCTGTCCTACTATGCCGATGGCCAGCGGGGTATGGGCAACTACCCGAAAAATGCGGAGGGGATGATTGAGGATGCAGTCGGTGTGGCTGATCCTTACGTGGACTTCTCCAGGTTCGATGTCCAGCCGCCGGACGGCCTCGTGGACTATCTGCTGGTAGTGCATGCCGGCCAGGGATACGAGTGGACCCTCAATTCCAACGACATTCATTCCCATGCCGGAACCATCAGAGGCAAGCTGGCTGACGGCGTCAAAGTGACCAGTTACGCGACCGAGCCCGAGGACGGTCGGGTCGGGACCTTCGCCCACGAGATGGGTCACCTGCTGGGCCTTCCGGACCTCTATGATGTGACCCTCAATTCGTACGGATTGGGCATGTGGTCGCTGATGTCCTATGGATCATGGGGAGGTGGCGATGGTTCTCTTCCTGTGGGGCTAGATGCCTGGAGCAAGGCACACCTTGGCTTTCTCTCGCCGGTCGCTCTCAGTAAGAATGCCGCCGGTCTCGCGATCCCGTGCGTCGAGGACGAGCCTTACGCGCTGAGGTTGTGGAGCGAGGGAGCGAGCGGATCTGAGTACTTCCTGGTCGAGAATCGGCAGGCCAAGTCCTACGACTCCTATCTGGCCAACTTCGGGGAAGGCCTGCTCGTGTACCACATCGATGAACGCTACAGCGACAATTCCGGCCAGACGGGGCACCTGGTCTATCTCGAGCAGGCCGACGGCAAGTTCGATCTGGACAAACAGCGTTTTTTCGGCTTCGGCTCGGACCGGGGCGATCCCTTTCCTGGATCGACTGGCGCCAGGGTGTTTTCATGGTGGACCACGCCCAACAGCCGCTCGAATGAGGTTGAGCCCACCGAGGTCAGTATCCGCAACATCAGTGATCCGGCAGGCACCATGACGGCCGACATCGAGGTGGCCTCACCGGTAATCATCTTCGACACCTACCTCGTCGATGACCAGCTGGGAGACAAAGACGGCGAGCCCGATCCTGGCGAGGACATAACCCTGGAGATCCGGCTCAAGAATCAGGGCATTTCGTGCTCGGGCGTCACCGCCGAGATCCACAGTTCGGATCCCTACGTGATCATCAGCGAGCCCACGGCCACGCTCGACTCACTGGCCGGCCACGGTCTCTCCCCGTATCTCAGCTTCAAGATGAAGATCGTGGAGGGCGTGCCCCAGCCTCACAATGCCGATTTCGTGATAAGCGTGACGGGCACCTCCGAGGCCGGCGCTTACGCATCCGACGATGCCTTCGTGCTGGCGGTCCCGCTGAGGAGGCTTGACGGTTGGCCGCAGGCGACAGCTAGTGTGATCTACTCGTCTCCCGCAGTGGCCGATCTTGACAAGGACGGCTCCAAAGAGATCATGCTCGGGAGCTACGACGGCTGGCTCCATGCTTGGAGGACCGACGGCACCGTTTTGCCGGGGTGGCCGGCTTTCATGGGAGCGCGCACAACCTCCAAGCCGGCCATCTGCGACATCGATATGGACGGCAGCCTGGATGTGGTAGTCGGCTCTCAGGACGGTAGGGTTCACGTGTTCGACCGCTACGCGCGAGAGCTGCCGGGCTGGCCCCAGGCCACAGGTGGTCCAGTGGTGTCGTCGCCCCTGCTCGCCGACATCGACGACGACGGTCTGGTGGAGATAATCTGCGGCTCCAAGGACGGCAAGGTGTATGCGTGGAACGGGGACGGCACTATGGTCAAGGGGTGGCCTTTTGCAATCAAGGGCCGGGAAGTGTGGATGTCCGCCGCAGCTGCCGACTTTGACGGCGACAACGTGCCCGAAGTAGTGGTCGGGGCCTATGGCAGCCAGCTCTACGTGCTGCATGGGGACGGCACGCCACTCCCGGGCTGGCCGATCTTCTTCGGATATGGCTGCGGAGATGGATCGCCGGCCATAGCCGACTTCGACGGCGACGGCGCTCTCGAGATTGCTATCTCGGGGCTGCTGTCAAATTCGGTCTATCTTGTGGGAGGCGATGCCAAGGTGAAGCCGGGGTGGCCCAAGTGGGCTTACAACTGCGCTGCCCTGAGCTCGCCCATACCTGCAGACCTGGACAATGACGGACTGCCCGAAATCGCGGTGTCAACGTCCTGCGGAACTGTGGTCGCTTGGAACGGCGACGGTTCAACCTGCGATGCGCTTGACGTTGCCACCCATGAGCTGATCCAGTACTGCGAGCCTGTGTTCGCAGACCTAGATGGCAACGGCCAGGTAGAGTGCTTCGTAGGGACAGGCACCGACCCGACGAGCCATGTCTATGCCTTCGGCGGGGAGGGAAAGCTGGTCGGCTTTCCGGTTGAGGTCGAGGGTAGTGTGTGGGCAACGCCGGCAATAGCTGATCTGGACAACGACGGCTATGATGAGATGGTGGCGGCGACCACTGCAGGCCAGGTCTATGTGTGGCGCTTCGTGGGCGCCAAGACAGCCGGTCGGAGCGAGTGGTCGCAGTCCAGGGGAGACCTCTGGAACACGGGTCTGTATGGTTTCAAGCCGCTGGACAACATACCCCTTGCGGACCTGGCGATCACGGCAGGTGACATCTCTTTCCAGCCGGCCAAGCCCAAGCAGGGCGACGACGTGGCGATCGTGATCCATGCGCTCAATATAGGCCATGCGAGCGCTGACAGTTTCAAGGTCAGTGTCTATCAGGACGACATGCTGGACTCCCTGCTCATAGGTTCGATGACCGTGGCCTCGCTTGGTGCCAAGCGCGACACAACGTTGACGTTCAAGTGGAAAGTGCCTGGTGGAGAGCCCACCAGGCTGGTCTGGGTCAGTCTCGATCCGGAGGGGCGCGTCTCCGAGCGGTTCGAGATGAACAACACCGCCGAGCAACGCTTCTATCTCGCGGTCGCCGATCTGGGCACCAGGATCACCGACGTCGAACCTCTGCCCGCGACCATAGGGGATTCCCTCTCGGTCAGCGCAGTGGTGAGCAACACCGGCGAGGACATGGCCAGGAATTTCGAGGTGGTCTTCTCAGACAGCATGGCGGGAGTGCGGCATAGCTTTGCCACGGTCGCCGTCGATTCACTGGCTCCCGGCCGGGAAGCCCACGTTGCCGCGCGCTACGGTGTCGGCGAGTTCACCAGCGATTTCGTCACACTCTCTTGCGAGGCCAATCCTGATCGCAGCGTGCTTGAGTACTACCTGAGCAACAACCGGGCCCAGTTTGCCGTCAGTTCGGGGATTCAGGGTCAGCTTCTGGACCGGCCTGTCGCTGGTGGGGCCGAAGGCGTCAAGCTCTCGAGGACTGCTTTGGTGGCCGAGGCATCGGTCTGTGCTTGCCTGGCGGTAGTGCGGCGGGCTGAGCCGCACGACACGGTCTTCCAGACGACCGGGTCTCACCCGGACATCTCGAGGAACACCATCGTGTACGCATCCGGCGGTGACATCGCGGGGTTTGACGTGAAGAGCGGGCTTCCATTCCTTGTGAGCGCCGGCGCGGACTACGAATCGGAGCCGGCGGTGTGGGGCGACAATATTGTCTGGGTTGCCGAGGGCCCGGAGTCGGCAAGCGTGGTCCTTCGCCGGGGCTCCCAGCCGCCCGAGGCCATAAGGACGATTGCCGACGGTACTATTTCGAACCCGGGCATTTCGGCCGCCGCTGTCGTCTGGGAAGAGCACCGCCAGGGAGGCTCGCGGATATGGTGCTATGACCTCGCGACCGGCAGCCTCCAAGCCGCAGCCCCGAGCGATGACGACCAGCTCAATCCTGCGGTCTCGGGAAGGACTGTGGTTTGGGAAGAACGTGGCCGTGACGGTGGCGATATCTACGCCACCACCCTGGATTCGCACACCAGGATACCTGTGGCGGAGCGCGACGGCTACCAGCGATATCCCGCCATTTCGGGGGACGTCGTGGTCTGGCAGGACTCGCGCAACGGCAATTGGGACATCTACGGCCGAAGCCTTGCCCGCGGAGACGAGTTCCCGGTCTCAAGGCAGATTGATGACCAGGTCCTGCCGGCGATCAGCGAGAGCACGGTGGTATGGATAGACCATCGGAGTTCGGAGCGGCATGTGATGGGCCTGGTATTCGGAGGCAAGCCCAAGGCTGCCGAGGTGCGCCAGCTGGCTGCCCTGTCTCAAGACGCGCGCATCAGGATAGACATGAAGATTGACGAGCTTGAGGACGGTGTGGCTTACAAGCTTTATCGTTTCAGCGACAACAAGCCCATGCCAGCCGACCGGGAGGGCAATGTCCAGGAGCAATTCAGGCTTCAGGGCGATTCCATCCACACTTTCCAGGACAGCATGGTCGCTGAACGGAGAACGTATTACTACACCCTCGGCGTGATCGACGGCTATGGAGACGAAACCTTCTTTGGCCCAGCGAGCGCTCAGGCCTACCGGCGTTCTCCCAAGCAGTTCCTGGTAGGCGATCCCTACCCCAATCCCTTCAGGCACGGCGTTGACATTGCCTTCGGACTCCCTAGGAGAGTGGAACGGGGTGACGACGTAACCTGGCCCGACCCCAGCACGGAAACCACGCCGGTGGAGGTCAAGATCTACTCGGTCACCGGCGGCCTGGTCCGCACTCTCCGTAAGAGCGTGATGGTGCCGGGATACTACCATCTTGGATGGGATGGCACTAATGAAAACGGGGCTGAGGTGAGCCCCGGGGTCTACTTCGTCACCATCTCGGCCGGCCACTCTCTCGGAACCAAGAAAGTAGTGCTAGCAAGATGAGCGGTATGATCCGTCTGGAATGATCCCACCATAGTCCCTCACGCCGTCCGCAGCTTCGCCGCACCTCCCTGAGGCCGCTTGACGCAGGGCGGAGGCTCTGCTAATTTCGTTCTGTTATGGAAGCCAAAAGCGACGTCGAGTGGATGCGCGAGGCCCTGAAGGAAGCCCGGCAAGCTGGTGAGGCAGGCGAGGTACCGGTGGGCGCCGTGGTGGTCGTCGACGGACGCCTGATCGGCCGAGGCCACAATCGGGTAGAGAACCTCAAGGACGCAACGGCGCATGCCGAGATAATCGCGATTGGTGCAGCGTCGGAGGCAGTCGGGGATTGGCGGCTGGATGGCAGCACGCTCTACGTGACCGTCGAACCCTGCCTGATGTGCCTCGGGGCGATCTTCTTGTCGCGGATCGCAAGGGTGGTGTTCGCCGCCGAGGACAAGCGCGCAGGTGCCTGCGGAGGCGCGATCAAACTCGGTTCGTTGAAATACATGGACCGGGACCTCCGAGTAGAGAGCGGCGTGCTCGGCGACGAAGCCCAAGGCTTGTTACTTGAATTCTTTTCGAAACTGAGGCAGTCTCAAGCCTAGAATTCATACGCGGAGAGATGCCAGAGCGGTCGAATGGGGCGGTCTCGAAAACCGCTGGGCGGGCAACCGCCCCGGGGGTTCGAATCCCTCTCTCTCCGCCACAAAACTACTCCTCTCGATCGGAGAGATGCGAGAGCGGCTGAATCGGCGTGACTGGAAATCACGTGGACGGGTAACCGTCCCGAGGGTTCGAATCCCTCTCTCTCCGCCATATCTCATCCCGGGGGTCCGTGCTCTTGCAAAACCTGGCCGATTCTATTATGCTAGCACTCCGAGTACCCGTTTACAGCGAATCTTGACGATCGTCATCATTCCGACGGGCGTGCCTTCAGCAAAGGAGGACCAAATTGAAAGGCAAAAAGGTCAGCGTCGAAGATCTTCTGGCCAAGGCCAAGCAACCCGCGATTGATGCCATGCGGCTGCACCCTTTCTACAAGGGGAAGCTCGCGGTCACGCCCAAGTGCAGGATCAAAGACTTCAACGATTTCGCAATCTGGTACACACCGGGCGTTGCCGAGCCTTGCAAGGACATCCATAAGAACTTCGACAAGGTCTTCGAGCACACCAACAAGGGCAACTTCGTCGCCGTGGTGACCGACGGCACGCGCGTCCTGGGCCTCGGCGACATCGGCCCGCACGCGGCCATCCCCGTGATGGAAGGCAAGGGCATACTCTTCAAGTATCTGGGCGGCGTGGATGCCTTCCCCATATCTTTGGCGACCACCAAGGAAGAAGACATCATCCAGGCCTGCAAGTGGATTGAGCCGGTCTTCGGCGGCATCAACCTGGAAGACATAGCCAAGCCCAAGTGCTTCCGTATCCTGGACACGCTCCGCAAGGAGATGGCGATCCCGGTGTGGCACGACGACCAGCAGGGCACAGCGGCTGTAACCTATGCCGGTCTGATCAATGCGCTCAAGGTGGTGGGCAAGAAGAAGGCTGATGTGACAATAGCAATGATCGGAACTGGGGCCGCTAATGTCGCGATCGCGAGAGTGATGCGCACTGGCGGCTTCCCCGCCGAGAACCTGATCATGGTTGACACCAAGGGCATCCTCTACAAGGGCCGGCCCGACCTCAGGCCTGGTGAGGATGATGAGAAAATCAAACTCTCCCTGGTCACCAACAAGGAAATGCGCAAGGGCGGCATCCCCGAGGCGATGAAGGGCGCGGACGTCGTAATCGGGCTCTCCAAGCCGGGCCCGGGCACCATCAAGCCCGAGTGGGTCTCCGCTATGGCCAAGGACTCAATCGTCTTCGTGTGCGCCAACCCGATTCCCGAGATCTGGCCCTGGGAGGCCGAGGAAGCCGGCGCAAAGATTGTGGCAACCGGACGATCGGACTTCGCCAACCAGGTCAATAACTCCCTCGGGTTCCCGGGCATCTTCCGCGGAGCGCTGGACGTATATGCCAAGACCATCACCGACGAGATGTGCATCGCCGCCGCCGAGGAGCTTGCCAAGTGCGCCGAGGACAAAGGGCTCCGGGAAGATTACATCATCCCGTTGATGAGCGAGTGGGAAGTCTATCCGCGCGAGGCCATGGCCGTGGGTCAGAAGGCCATCGAGCAGGGTGTGGCCAGGATCAAGTTGACCAAGCAGGAATCGCTGGCCAAGGCCGAGGCCATCATCAAGAAGGCGCGGGAAGAGACCCACGTCCTGATGGAGAAGGGCCTGATCGCGCACGCCGACTAGTCTGGGGCAGCCGGCGCAGAAATAGAGACCGGGGCGGATTGCCGATCTGGCGAAGTCGGCAGGGTGTCCCCGATTGGGAAGACTGTCTGGGGATGTAGCTCAGCTGGGAGAGCACCTCGTTCGCAACGAGGGGGTCGTCGGTTCGAATCCGATCATCTCCACCATAGGGGCGGCGGGCGATGAGCCCGCCGCTTACTTATCTGTTTCGCGCCCGATTCGGCCTTGCGGGGACCGGCGAGGCGTGCCATCATCTGGTCGACCTGAGGGGTTACTGGTCCAGCTCCAAAGGAGGAAACCAATGCACCTGAGGGAAACCCTGACTGGCGTGCGCTGGTGGCGTGTGATGGTAGTGCTCGCATGCCTGGCCTTCGTGGTGGCCGCGTGCAGCCACGTCCCTCTGACAGGCCGCCGGCAGCTGCTGCTGGTGAGTGAAGCGGACGAAATCCAGCTGGGAATTACCGAATACAAGGACGTGCTTGCCAAGTCCACGCTCTCCAAGGACGAGGCGACGACCGAACGGATCCGAACCATAGGATCGCGCATCGCGGCAGCCACTGGCAAGGCCGACTACAAGTGGGAGTTCAATCTGATCCAGGCCGATACGGTGGTCAACGCTTTCTGCCTTCCGGGGGGCAAGGTGGCAGTGTACACGGGCATTAAGAAGGTCGCGGCCACTGACGACGAACTCGCGACCGTGATGTCCCATGAGATATCGCACGCGGTCGCCCGTCACGGCGGCGAGCGCATGTCGCAGTTGCTATTAGTCCAGCTGGGCGGCGTTGCCTTGGACGAGGCTCTGAAGACCAAGACGGAGCGCACCCTGGAGCTCGCCCAGGTCGCCTACGGTATGGGAACCACTCTTGCGCTAGTGCTGCCTTACAGCCGCGCTCAGGAGAGCGAAGCGGATTACATGGGACTGATTTTCCAGGCCAAGGCAGGCTACGATCCGCGGGCCGCGCTCGATTTCTGGCAGAAGATGGAGAAGGAGTTTGCCGGCAAGGAGCCTCCTCAATTCCTGTCCACCCACCCAAGCAATGCCAAGCGCATTGAGGACATCAAAGCCGCCATCCCGGAGGCGATGAAGTACTACCAGCCTTCCGGGAAGAAGTGAAGCGTCCCGTTTTCCGTGCTTGATTCCGGGCTCGCTTGCTGGTATGGTTCTCGCGAGCAGTCAGACTAAAGGATGCGGGTCGTGCTAGACGGGGAGGTAGCGGTGCCCTGTAACCCGCAACCCGCTATAGCGGGGTTGAATTCCCTTCCGAGGTCTTTGCTCCTTGGGAACGCGGCGAGAAAAGCGGCGTCGAAGATCAGGTCCTGCGCAATGAAGACTTGTGAACCCCGTCAGGACCGGAAGGTAGCAGCGGTAAGCGAGAACCTTCATGTGCCGTAGGGGAACCTGATTGGAGCTGGCTAGCTTGCAGGCACCTGGGAAGCAAGATCAAGGCGGGGTGCACGACCCTTAGTCATATCGAATTCTATTTCGGCAGTCGGGGTGGAGGACGTGACGGGCCGAACGGTGTGAACATGCCTGGGCGCGAGGGAAGCGAACTCATGGACGTAACCGGATCCAGCGGCGACGGATACATCGTGATTGCTAGGAAGTGGCGTCCGGCCACCTTCGATCAGGTAGTCGGTCAGGAGCACGTGACGCGGACTCTGAAGAACGCGATCAGTGGGAACCGTGTCGCTCACGCTTACCTCTTCACGGGGCCGCGGGGAGTGGGCAAGACCACTGTGGCGCGGGTGCTCGCCAAGGCGCTCGATTGCGCCGAAGGCCCAACGATCACGCCTTGCGGCAAGTGTGCTGCGTGCACTGAGATCGCCCAGGGCACCAGCTTGGACGTAATCGAGATTGACGGCGCCTCCAATCGGGGAATAGACGAGATCAGGAATCTCAGGGAGAGCGTCCGCTATGCTCCGGTCGGCGGCAAGAAGAAGGTCTACATCATTGACGAAGTTCACATGCTGACGCAGGAGGCCTTCAACGCTCTCCTCAAAACGCTGGAGGAGCCTCCACCGCACGTGGTCTTTGTTTTCGCGACCACCCAACCCCTCAAGGTGCCGCAGACTATTGTCTCCAGGTGCCAGCGCTTCGACTTCAGGCGCATCGCATCCCGGGATATAGCGCAACGGCTCGGCGAGATCTGCAAGGGCGAAGGCTACAAGTGCGAGGATACCGCCCTGGCCCTGGTCGCCCAGCAGGCTGAGGGCAGCATGAGGGACGCCCAGAGTATGCTTGAGCAAGTGATCGCGTTCGGCGGCGGATCGGTGACCGAGGCCGACATCAGGCCCATTATGGGCCTGAGGGGAAGCGAGATCCTTTCCAAGATCACTAAGGCCGTCGTCAGCGGCGATGAGAAGGTGGTCATGGAGCTCGTCGCCGAGGCCTTCGACAGCGGGGTCGATCCCTTGGACCTAGCATCCAACCTGATCGAGAGAATGCGGTATCTGGTGGTGGCTTCAATCGATCCGGCGTCACGGGAGCTGGAGGCGCTCGCGGCGGAGACGCGGGCCCAGGTTGCTGAAGAGGCTGGTGGGCTTGCGACCGAGCATCTGTTGTGCCTGCTGGCGATGGCAGCTGAGGCGGAGGACCGGATCAAGCGCGCCAGCCATCAGCGGTACTTGCTGGAGGCAGTCCTTCTCAGGATGACCAAGATCAAAGCAGTGAGCAAGATCTCGGACCTGGTGCGGATGCTAGGAGAGTTCGAAGGCGGCAAAGGCAGTGAGCCAGCCAAGCGGGCCGGAACCAGCGAGCCGCGGACCAACAAGCCGCCTGAGGGGAAGGCCACCTTCTCCGGGAC
>DATKKY010000122.1:0-2847 GCA_035542695.1 bacterium
GACACCGCCTGCATGGTGGATATCGCCCGCTATTTCCTCCAATTCACCCAGGACCAATCCTGCGGCAAATGCACCTTCTGCCGGATCGGCACCCGTCGGATGCTTGAGACCCTGACGCGGATCACTCAGGGCGAGGGCACACCTGAGGATTTGGCTAAACTCACAACGCTAGGCAAGCAGATCAAGGAATCGAGCCTGTGCGGCCTGGGCCAGACCGCGCCCAACCCCGTGCTCACCACCATCCGGTATTACAAGAACGAATACGACGAGCACATCGTCGGCAAGCACTGCCCGGCGGCGAGTTGCTCGGCCCTGGTGGACTTTGTGATCGACCCCGAGAAGTGCACGGGCTGCACGCTGTGCGCCAAGAAATGCTCAGTCCAGGCGATCAAGGGCGAGCGCAAGCAGCCTCACACCATTGACAAATCGATCTGTGTCAAATGCGGGCAGTGCATCGCGACCTGTAAGTTCGAAGCCATATACAAAACATAGCGAGGCTATCAGGGAGGAACCGGAGAGTGCCCGAGGCCAACAAGATCCAGATCAAGCTAAACGGCGCGACGATCGAAGCCGCTCCGGGCAAGACCATCCTCGAAGTGGTCACCGAGGGCGGTCTGGACACGATCCCGACCCTCTGCCACTCTCCCGAATTGGAGCCCTACAGCTCGTGCTACCTGTGCGTGGTCGAGCTCAAGGGCAAGGCCAACCTGGTGCCCGCCTGCGCCACCCGGATCGCTCCCGGTATGGAAATCGAAACCCGGAGTCCGCGGGTAATCGAAGCCCGGAAGACGGCGCTCGAGCTCTTGCTGTCCAATCACTATGCTGATTGTCTCTCTCCTTGCATGGAAGGCTGCCCGGCGCATGTTGATGCTCAGGGCTACATCGCCCTCTCGGCGATGGGCCTCTATCGCGAGGCTGTCGATCTCATACGCCGGGTGAATCCGCTACCAGCCGTCTGCGGCCGGGTGTGCGTGCGTAAGTGCGAAGTGGTATGCCGCCGCGCCGACGTTGATAAGGCGGTCGGCATCAATGCGATCAAGCGCTTCGTGACCGATGCTCCCGGCGTCTATGAGGGCACTCCCGAGTGCGCGCCACCTACCGGCAAGACCGTCGGCATCGTGGGCGCCGGCCCGGCCGGGCTCACGGCTGCCTGGTTCCTGGCGCTCCGGGGTCACAAGGTGACGATTTACGAAGCCCAGCCGCGCTCGGGAGGTATGCTGCGCTACGGCATTCCAATCTATCGCTTGCCCGATGCCGTGATAGATGCGGAAGTCGAATACATCCAGCGGACGGGTGTGCAGATCCTCTACAACACTGCCGTGGGGCGTGATGTGACGCTGGATGACCTCATGAAGCGGCACGATGCGGTCTTCGTGGGTGCGGGCGCCTGGGCAGCCAAGCCCATGGGCGTCGAAGGGGAGTTTGCGACCGTGGGCGTGGTCTCCGGCGTGGACTTCCTGCACGAGAAGACCGATGATCACTCCCCGGTCAAGGGCACGGTGGTGGTCGTGGGCGGCGGGAACACGGCGATGGATGTCGCCCGGACTTCTTGGAGGCTGGGAGCCGACAAAGTGATAATCCTCTATCGGCGGACAAGAGCCGAGATGCCCGCCGATCAGTTGGAGGTTGAGGATTGTCTCCGCGAGGGAGTGGAGATAATGGAACTGGCTGCGCCCGTCGGCATCGTCGCGGATAAGGGCAAGCTCAAGGCCCTCCGGTGCATCCGCATGAAACTCGGCGAGCCTGATTCTTCGGGGCGGCGGCGGCCGGTGCCGCTCGAGGGCTCCGAATTCGATCTGCCCTGCAACCTGGCCGTGTCCGCCATCGGGCAGAACCCGGTGCTGGAAGGCCTCACGCGGGCTCGCGGCAAAGACCTCAAGTTGACCAAGTGGAAGACGGTCGCGGTTGACACCTCGACCTTCGAAACCAACATCGCGGGGCTTTTTGCCGGCGGCGACGCTGCCGATGATGGCCCGACGGTAGTGATCGATGCCATAGGTGACGGCCAGAAGGCAGCCCGGGCGATCACGGCCTATATCGAGAACCGGCCGGTCGAGCCTGGGGCGTTTGCCGTCAAGAAGGAATTCTGGGCCAAGCCCGGCAAGGCCGAGCTGGGCCAGGTCAAGGAGAGCCCGCGCCACGAAGTCGCGGCCCTTGACGTCGAAGCGCGCCGCGGCAACTTCGATGAAGTGGCCACCGGTCTTGGCTTCGAGGACAATGTCCACGAGTGCGATCGCTGCCTTGCTTGCGGCTGCGTTCGCTTCTATGACTGCAAGCTCCGGCTCTATGCCCAGGAGTATGGGATCGACATGGAGCGCTACAAGGGACAGGCGCGGCGTCACAAGGTGGACGACCGCCACCCTTACATTGTCTATGATCCCAACAAGTGCATCCTGTGTTCCCGATGCATCCGCACTTGTGCCAGGCTGCTTTCGATTCCCGCCCTCGGGCTGGTCGGCCGCGGCTTCAGGACCGAGATGCGACCGGCGATGAACGATCCCCTGGTAGAGACCAGCTGCACGAGCTGTGGCAGCTGCATCGCATCCTGTCCGACCGGGGCGCTGACTGTGAAGTATCCCTTCCCGGGCCGCTCGCCGCTGGTGACCGACGACGTCGAGACCCATTGCGGTTTCTGCTCGCTGGCTTGCCGGATCAAGGTTCGGCGGTTTGGCCCCGACCGGTACTTCATCGAGCCTTCCGGGGTCCCGGGCGAGTACCTCTGCCGCTACGGCCGGTTCGGCTACGAGCTCTTCATCAAACGTAAGCGCATTCTGGCACCCGAGCTTCGTCGAGGCAGCGAGCGCTCGGAGCCATCGCTCAAGGAGGCGGCTGAGACGGTGGCCGGCG
>DATKKY010000123.1:0-4022 GCA_035542695.1 bacterium
GGCGTAGGGAAAGCCTGACCATGAAATCGATATTCTCCGTCGATGTCGAGGATTGGTTTCATATCTTGGACACCCAAGGGAGCCCCAGGCTCGACCAGTGGGACACCTACCCGTCACGCCTGGAGCGGAACCTCCTCGCACTGCTGGACATCCTGAGCCAGAAGCGTATTCACGCCACGTGTTTCGTTCTGGGGTGGGTGGGGGAGCGTTTCCCGGGACTGGTGGCGGAGATCAAGCAGCGCGGCCACGAAATAGGCTCGCATGGGTATGCCCATGCCCTGGTCTATCAGATGACCGCCGAGGAGTTTGTCCAGGACGCTCGCAAATCGAAGGCCATACTCGAGGATGTGATAGGAGCGCCGGTCATGGGTTATCGCGCTCCGGGCTTCTCAGTCACACCACAGGTTCCTTGGTTCTTTGAGAAGCTGGTCGAGGCCGGCTATCTTTACGACTCTTCGGTCTTCCCCGCCCGGCGAGCTCACGGAGGTATGCCGACCGAGCAGTACAGCCCTCATTGGGTAGTGACGCCGTCGGGCCGCCTGTTCGAATTCCCGGTCACAGTTGTCCGCCTCTTGGGCATGCGGCTGTGCCTCTTCGGGGGAGGCTATCTCAGGATGACGCCCTACTCAATGATGAAGAGCATGGCCCGGAGGGTGCTCGCGGATGGCAGACCGGTTGTGTATTACATCCATCCACGCGACCTCGACCCCGACCAGCCCAGGCTGCCGATTGGGCCGCTCAGACGCTTCAAGTCCTATGTCAACCTTGGAAGCACCGCGGGGAAGATCGCCAGGCTGGTTGCGGATGAGGAATTGACCACGTTCGCTCGTTACCTGGCAGAGAATGGGGAGCAAGCTTGAGCACAGCGAAACCGCGAGGACGAACCGATGCTTTCTTCGATTCCTACGCCGCAGACTTCAGCGCGATCTATGGCACGGGCAACAGCTTCATCAACCGATTCATCAACTCCCGGTTCCGCAGGAGTATGGTGCTGAGGTTCGCCAAGTCGATCGCTGGCTGCCGGCCGGTTGAGGGGCGTTCGGTGCTCGACGTCGGGTGCGGCCCCGGGCACTACTCGATCACGCTTGCCAAGCAGGGAGCCGCCCGCATAGTCGGCCTGGATTTCGCTCCAGCTATGATCGCCCTCGCCAAACAGCAAGCGGCAGCTGCCGGGGTCAGTTCGACCTGTGAGTTTCTATGCACCGATTTCATGACCTTCTCGGCTCCGCAGGGCTTTGACTATGCGATAGTGATGGGATTCATGGACTATGTTTCCGACCCTGCAGCAGTCGTCCAGAAAGTGCTTGCGCTTACTCGACGCAAAGCCTTCTTCAGTTTTCCCCGGCACGGGGGCCTGCTCGCCTGGCAGCGGAAGCTTCGCTACCGACGAAGGTGCGACCTCTACCTCTATCGGCTTGATGAGATCGAGGAGCTTTTCAAGAGGGTAGGGGATGCCCAGGCCACGATAGAGCGGATCGAACGGGATTTCTTCGTCACAGCCTCGAAATGAACCGCGAGGACAGCGGTGATTTTAGGATTGTATCGATCGGCCAGGTAGCTATAATTGATTCGCCGGCAGCTTGGCACGGCAAGTTGAGAGGTAACCGTGGAACGGCTTAGAATGCGCAAGATGGTGGGCATCATAGGAGCATCCGAGGCTGGAGATGAAACCCGGAGGCTGGCGGAAAAGGTCGGTCGCCTCGTAGGCCAGGCCGGGGCCATTGTCGTCTGCGGAGGGCTGGGTGGCGTAATGGAGGCCGCGGCCCGCGGGGCGAAGAGCGAAGGGGGTCTGACGGTCGGCATCCTCCCGGGGAATGACAGGCAGGACGCGAACGCTTATATTGACGTAGTGATTGCAACCGGCGTGGGCTATGCCCGAAATGCTATCATTGCTCGGACCTGTGATTGCCTGATCGCGGTCGGTGGCCAGTACGGCACGCTCTCGGAGATAGGCTTGGGTCTGGCATTCGGCAAGCGGGTGGTGGGCTTGAGCTCCTGGGCCCTGGAACGCGGGATCGTCAGGGCGGCCAGTCCGGAGGATGCCGTCGAGAAGGCGCTGGCAGAACCTCTTCCGGCCGGGGAGGACCGCTGACACGGTGCTTGGGCCGTGGCGGCTGGCAGTATGGCAGAAGATGTGAGAGCGAAGATCAGGGTTTCTGGTGTTGTGCAGGGAGTCGGCTACAGGTATTTTGTAAGGAGGACGGCCGAGGCACTAGGCGTCGCCGGCTTTGTGAAAAACCGCTTCGACGGCGTCGTCGAAGTGGTTGCCGAGGGTGAGAAGTCGGCGGTCATCGCCTTAATCGATGACCTTGGAGTCGGTCCAAGATACGCGTCAGTTGAGCGTGTGGACGTGGAGTGGGAAAAGGCAACCGGGGAGTTTCGGGGTTTCACCTACGCATTCTGACCCGGAAGCATAGAAGGAGGATAGGCTTTGCAGTTTGATCTTAGGGATCTCATTAGAGACATTCCGGACTTCCCGAAGCAGGGGATCTTGTTCCGGGACGTGACCACACTGCTTAAGGACAAGCACGGCTTCAAACACGCCATCCAGGGTCTGGCGGCTAGGTTCAGAGATACAGACGTAGACAAGATCGTGTGCATCGAGGCCAGGGGCTTCATCCTTGGCGGCGCGCTGGCCTACGAACTCGGTTGCGGAGTGGTCGTGATAAGAAAGCCGGGCAAGCTCCCGTCCGAGACGGTGTCGCAGACCTATGAGCTGGAGTACGGCACCGACAAGATAGAGATCCACAAGGACGCACTTGAGAAGGGAGACCGGGTACTGCTGGTTGACGATCTCTTGGCCACCGGGGGAACTGCGAAAGCCGCGGTTGACCTGGTGGAACGTCTCGGCGGGACGATTGTGGGCTGCGCCTTCCTGATTGAGCTAGGTGATCTCAATGGCAGGAGGCTGCTGGACAAGTACGATGTCTTCTCGCTAATAAGATATGACTGAAGGGGTGCCCCCGTAGCTCAGTATGGATAGAGCAGCGGTTTCCTAAACCGCGTGCCGCAAGTTCGAGTCTTGCCGGGGGCACCAGGCATATAGGCGGAAGCCAAAGCAGCGGGGTTAACTCATTGATATGCAATAGGATGGTTCACCTGGCAAGGATAGCCACCTGGAGGGTCGCCGGCTTGGGCCGCCAGGGCTCGGCGGCGGCATGAGTAATTTGCTTCAGGATGCCCGTCTATCTTCCGATAGGTCTTATTGAGGGAATGTAAGCATCATCTTACCCATTTTCGGGCAGGCGGCAACGGGAGACTGTGAAGACACTGCTCTCACATAAGCTCGATTTAGTGTTTTCGACGTTTATCGAGGTCACCGGTCTGATCACCACTGGAGCTTCGATCTCGAGAATAGTCACGCCGATTCTGGCCTGCTCCTGCGAGATCCTCAAAGGGCGGGGAGCCTTTGCGGTCCTTGAGGACGCCAGCGAGCTCAGGCGCGTTTCCTTTGTCCCGAGACGGGGCCGAGGGAGACGCCCAGTGACCGAGGCCAAGCTTGATGCCGCTAGTCCGGCTGCCAGGCTCTGCAGGGCTCGCACAGTTCCCGTGATGTGGCCCCTGAGGTCGCCTGGGGAGATCGGAGAGATCTTCGGGCTCGAGAATGGACTCAGGGCCGCCACGCTGGTCGGCGCCAGCCTGAAGTATCAGAAGACCAGAGTCGGCGCGCTCGGAGTGATTCTCCCGGCCAGGACAAGACCGAAGGCCGAGGACCTGGGGCTGTTCGATCTCCTGGTGCGGCAGGCCGCGGCCGCGATCAAGAACGCCAGGGAGTTCGAGAGGACCCAGACCCTCTCTATAACTGACGGGCTAACCGGAGCCTACAACTACCGTTTCATGATCGAGGCTTTGGGGAAGCAGATAGGGATGGCCCAGAGGTTCCGCGAAACTTTCTCGATCATCATGATCGACGTAGACAGCCTCAAGGAATACAACGACGTGCATGGCCACTTGGGAGGGAGCGAGGTCATAAGGCAGGTTGCTCGGGTCGCCGCAAGCAGGATAAGAATGATCGACCTCTT
>DATKKY010000124.1:0-8662 GCA_035542695.1 bacterium
AGCAACGTGGTGGTGTAGAGTACGCCCAGGCGATCGCCGTCCGGCTGGCCCAGGCGGCCAAAGCTGCGATCGCCGGTTTCGGAGCTTGTCCTGCGACAAACTCACTGGCCCTGCTCGCACAGCACCTAGTCGCAAGAAACACGTAGATCCGGCGCTCGATGAGGACCTTTAGATACGCCGCGCCCGCGGCCGCGGTGTTGGTGATTGTAGCTCTCGCTCTGGTCCGCAGTCATAGAGCCCTCGAGAACCCGTGTTCCGGATCCGCTCTGCTGATGGACACGCTGGCCGAGGTCAGTGTGTGGGGGAAAGGCCACGTCCCCTGCAAGGCCGCAGCTGACTCGGCACTGGCAGCTCTGGCGCAGGTGGACACTCTCCTGGGCACGGGGAGACTGGACACCCGGGGTGACAGCACTCGCATGCGATCGACGGCTGTCCGCCGTGCCCTGGAAGTCTCGGACCAAGTCTATCGGCTGACAGGCGGCCTCTTCGATCCTACCATCGGCAGCGTAACTCGCTTGTGGAGTTTCGGGGAGGATGGAAAGATCCCCGATCCGGACTCATTGGCCGAAGGCCTCAGGCACGTTGGCTTCGATAGATTCCTTGCGGCCAGAGACTCGGGCAAGTTCATTATAGATCTGGGGGGAGTCGCCAAGGGTTACGCCGTAGATCTCGCTGCCAGTCGCCTGGTGGACCTCGGCTTCAAATCGGCGATCGTGAGCGCTGGCGGAGACATGAGGCTCATAGGGCGGCGGCCTGACGGCAAGCTCTGGCGGATAGCGATTCGGCACCCGCGCCGCGCGGGCGAGTTCATAGGTTATCTCAATCTGGCCGACGTAGCCGTCGCGACCTCGGGCGATTACGAGAGGTGTTTCATACGTGACGGCAGGCGCTATCACCACATCATCGATCCGCGCACAGGCATGCCAGGAACCGCTACCACTTGCGTGACGGTGATCGCCAAGACCAGTGTCGTCAGTGATGCGCTGGCGACCGGTCTCTTCCTGATGGGCCCGCGCGACGGGTTGCGGCTTGCGGAGAGCCTGCCGGATGTGGAGGCCGTGTTTGTCTGGGCTGAGGGGGAGAGCCTTGCGACCACCAGCGGTCTCGAGCACGTCTTCGAGAGGGCAGAGCCTAAGTAGCCCGGCCTTTCTGAGCCTTAGAGCTGGCGACATCTTGGTCGCCTGCTGCCTTGTCCTTGTTGGACTCTATCTCGTCGCAGCCAGTCGCGGGGGTGCCCCTGGCGGGCGGGTCGAAATCACCAGCCCCAAGGCCGAGCCCTTGAGCTTCGATCTCCGCGAGAATAGGACGGTTGAGGTCGAGGGCCTGAGAGGGACCACGGTGGTTGCGATTGACGGGGGTGGGGTGCGGTTCATCTCCTCGCCCTGCCCTCACAGGATCTGCATCGCAAGGGGCAGAATCTCCCGATGTGGCGAGTGGATCGCATGCATCCCCAACGGAGTGGTGGCGACCATAGAAGGCAGGCGGACCTACGATGGAATCACACCCTGACCGCACCAGGCCCATTCGAGCCAGGGCGATCTCGCGCATGGGGCTTCTGGCAGCGGTGGCGATCGCTGTATATGTCTTCGAGAGTCTCTTGCCCATGCCCTTGCCTTGGGCACGGCTGGGACTCTCCAATGTGGTCGTGACCATCGTGCTCTTCGCCAACGGGCTCGGAGACGCTCTGCTTGTGAATTTGGTGCGCATCGTTGCCGGCAATCTTGCGCTCGGCTTGCTCCTGAGCCCGGCTTTCATCTTCTCAGTCGCCGGCAGTTTCTCCGCGCTTGCGGTAATGGCGATAGCGAGGTGGCGACTGATCCCGCCGCTTTCGATCGTCGGCGTAAGCTGCCTCGGAGCGGTCGCCAACAATGTGGTCCAGGTGCTGGTTTTCTCGGCCGCCTTCGCGCCTTCTGAGGCTCTCCGCGGCTTGGTCGGGGCCTTCATCTTGCTGGGAGTTGTCGTCGGGTTGGCAACCGGCGCGGTGGCGGCTGTGGTCCTTCGCAAGCTGGGCCTTGCGAGGTTCCGGGGCGTTGATTAAAGTGTTGCCTGCATGGCAAAGTTGGGGTATGTAATTAATGTCTCAAGTGGGACTGCCGAAGTACGCCTTGAAGCGCGGGGCTGCTCCGGGCCACATGATTGACGCCTGAGGCGGGTCGTAGCCTCAGGGGTCCGCGCGGGGTACTGACGCAGTGGGAACACGCTCGAGCGGGAGTGTGGAGATAGAAACAGCGGCTAAATCGGCATTTCGAACCTCGTTGGTCTGCATCGCAAGGCCCGTCGGTGGCTTCCAGCGGTCTTGGCGGCTCCTTCCTCGACGGGCGACTCTCATGAAAGGGGATGCTAGTGGCAGCTTTGACGCCAAAGAGCCTTGCCAAGGCTTGCTGTGATTGTGCAATTGACAAGAAGGCCGAGGAGGTCATGATCATTGACCTCAGGAAACTCAGCGCTCCCACGGATTACTTTGTGATCGTGAGTGGCAGCGGCGACCGGCACGTCAAGGCGATCGCTGACGGCATTGTGGAAGAGATGAGCAGGCGTGGTGTGCGCGCCTGGCACGTGGAAGGCTACTCGGCCAGGAAGTGGATCCTGATAGACTACGTCAATGTGGTCGTGCATGTGTTCAACGATGAGACCAGGAAGTTCTACTCGCTTGAGACTCTCTGGGGAGATGCTCCATCGCAGCGAGTGAGGCCAAGGATGCGCCGCCCGAGGAAACCGTGACCGCGAGGGAAGAGATGGAGGCAGCCGTCAGGGCTGCCGTTGAGCAGGAATACCCCTCGCTTGGCTCCATCAAGTTTGAGGTCTATAAGCCTCGTGATAAGGCCTTCGGCGATTTCGCCACCAATGCCGCGATGTCGGTGGCGAAGGCCCTGGGCTCAAGCCCCCTGGGTCCTGCCGAGCGAATCGCCGAGCGGCTTCGCGCCGTGGCCACCACAACTGCGGTCGATGTCGCGAAGCCCGGGTTCATCAACATCTCGGTCTCGATGGCCGTGTTCCTGCGGAAGCTCGAAGAGATCCTCAAGACGGCCGACGACGAGGCCTTCGGATCATCATCATTAGGCGGGGACCGTCTGGTCCAGGTGGAGTTCGTCAGCGCGAATCCTACCGGTCCGCTCAACGTCGTGAGCGCCAGGGCCGCCGCCGTAGGCGACTCGATTGTCCGCCTGCTCAGGCGAACCGGCCATGACGCGAGAAGCGAATTCTACGTCAACGATTCGGGCACGCAGTTCGAGCTCCTGGGCCGTTCCCTGGAGGCGCGCTTCCGCGAACTGGTCGGCGAGAGCGCCGAGATTCCTGAAGGTGGCTACCCCGGTGAGTATCTAGTTCCGGTTGCCGGAAGGGTGAAGGAACTGGCTGACTGGGCTGATGCCCAGGCTCGCGCCGCGGGTGGGCTTGAGGAGCCGGCCGCCGGGCGCGAAGCGGTGCTGATCGAGGAGTTCCTGAGGCGCGAGACCTGGGGAGGCTGGGCCGATATCGGCGACATCGAGCGTTTTCTCAGGGAATACGTCAACGTCAAGCAATCGCTGGTGCCGATCGAGCGCGCCTTCTGGGCCGCCACCTACATTTGCTGGCTCTCAGCCAGGCCCTTAAGCTCCGACGACCTTGCCTCCCGCCTTGGCTGCCTGGACAGGTACCGCACGTTCTTGATGCAAACCCGAGGCGATGGCCAACCTGCAGGGATAGCCCAGGCCGCGGGAGCCGCAGCCATCTTCCTGGGCAGGGTCGTGGCAGGACGCAAGTTTGATTTCAGCAGGTTCGCGGTGGAGAGGATCGTGGAAGGCCAGCGCGCCTCACTTGCCAGCTTTGGGAAACGGGTGGAGGGCGGGCTCAGGTTTGATGCGTGGGTCAGGGAATCGACGCTCCGAGAGCTGGTTGGGGAGGTGATGGCAGGCTTCGTGGCCGACGGCAGGTTCGTCGAAGAGAAGGATGGCGCGGTCTGGCTTCGGAGGAGCGAGGGCCCGGCCGAAGGCGAAGCCAAGCCCCAGCCTGGCGAAGAGGGTGAGAAGGACGAGTGGGTCATAAGACGTCGCACCGGTCAGCCGACTTATTTCCTTACGGACATTGCATACCACGTTGACAAGCGTAGGCGCGGCTTCGATCGCGTAATCGACATTTGGGGTCCGGACCATCACGGCCATGTTGCGCGGATGAAGACCGCGATGAAGATCGCCTCGTTGGTGATGCCGGGGCTCGCGATCGGGGACGACTGGCTGGATATCCTGATTGCCCAGCAGGTCAACCTGGTTCGCGACGGCAAGCGAATCCAGATGTCCAAGCGGGCGGGGGAGTATGTGACTCTGGATGACCTGGTGAGCGAAGTGGGGCCTGATGCTGCGCGCTTCTTCTTCTTGATGCGCCGCTCCAACAGCCACTTGGATTTCGATCTGGATTTGGCTAAGAAGGCCTCCGATGAGAATCCTGTCTATTACATTCAGTACGCCCACGCCAGAATCTGCAGCATAATCGAATTTGCGAGGGCCAATGGGTTCACCAGCCTGCCTCCCAGCGGTGACTTGAGCCTGCTCAGGACCGACGAAGAGGTCGATCTGATCAAAACCCTGGCCGACTTTGACGACGTGGTCAAGGGAAGCGCCCTGTCGCTTGAGCCTCACCGGCTGCCGACCTATCTTCTGGACCTTGCTGGGAAGTTCCATCGCTTCTATCACAATCACCGGGTCGTGACGGAGGAACGCCCAATCTCGGAGGCCAGGCTGTGTCTTTCGTGGGCAATGAGGACCGTGCTCAGGAGCGGGCTGGCCTTGATCGGGGTTTCAGCTCCGGAGTCGATGTGAAACTGGTTTTGGAGAGCGCACCATGAAAAAGGGTAACAAACCAGACACTCTGTGGATTGTGCTCATCGTGGCTTATGTCGTCTATGCCGCGCTATTCATATACCGAACCAGTTTTGTGATCGGCGGCACCCGTTACTTCACCCTCTTTGATGACGCCATGATTTCGATGACCTACGCCAGGAATCTCGCGCACGGCCACGGTTTGGTGTGGAACGCGGGAGGGGAGAGGGTACAGGGTTACACCAATCTGCTCTGGACCCTCTACATGGGCCTGATTCACCTGATTCCGGTGGCCAAGTCCAAGATCAGCCTGCTGGTGCAGGCCACCAGCGCCGGCCTGCTCCTGGCCAACCTGTTTGTGGTGCGCAGGCTGGCAGGCACCATTTCAGGAGGCTCGCGTTTCGTCAGCTTGGGAGCTGCCACGCTCACGGCTTTCTACCTGCCTCTCAACAACTGGAGTCTGCAGGGTATGGAGGTGGGCCTGCTGACGTTGCTCGTGAGCCTGGCGCTTTTGAGGAGCCTCAAGATGATCGAGGGCAAAGCCTTCTCGGTCTGGCCGTATGTGATCCTGGGCGTGGGCGTGTTGGTCAGACTCGACATGACAGTGCTCCTTGCAGCAGTGATCGGGTTTGCCGCCTGGAGGGATCCTCGCACTAGGAGCCGGCACCTTGCTTTCGGTCTTGCGATCCTGGGCGCAGCTCTTGCTATCCAGGTGATCTTCAGTCGCGTCTACTATGGCGATTTCTTTCCCAACACCTTCTATCAGAAGCTGGTCGGCTACCCGTTCATCTGGAGGCTGGCCAAGGGCATCTACGCTGCGCTGGTTTTCATCTGGCGGCTGAATTTGATCTTCTTCGTGGTGCCTATCGGGCTGGTTCTTGCGCGCCGGCGCAATGGTGAGTTGCTTCTCTCGGCAGCGTTCCTCGCTCAGCTCGGGTACAGCATCTACGTGGGTGGGGATGCGTGGGAATCATGGGGTGGCGCCAATCGGTACGTGTGCATAGTGATGCCAGCCTTCTTCATCCTCTTTGTCGCGGGCCTCGAGGCGCTGGGCGCGAGCGCGAGGGCGTACCTCGAGCGGTCGATGCCCAAGGTCCGGGGCGCAGCCCTGGACAAGTATCTCGCTAGGTCCAAGGCCGCCCTGTTTATCCTCGGCTTGGCGAGCTTCAATGCCATCTACGGCCCGGCGGCGCTCACCGAGATGTTGCTCCTCAAGCAGACTCTTCACATCGATGACAACCAGAAGATGGTCGAGCGGGCCCTGACGGTGGACAAGGTGACTACCGACCGGGCGACCATCGCGGTGGTCTGGGACGGAGCCATACCTTACTTTGCCGAGCGGCCGGCGGTCAGCATCCTGGGCAAGAACGACCGGAAGGTCGGCCATGAGAAGATGAGGACTGCCTCGGGCGCCGCGCAAATCGTGGCTTTCTATCCCGGTCACCTGAAGTGGGATTATGCCTATTCGATCGGCCAGCTAAGGCCGGACGTAGTTGTTCACCTGTGGCAGGAGCCGGAGAGCGCGAAACCCTATCTTCAGTTTGACTACGTGCAGGTCAAGATCGATGGCTTCACCCTCTACCTGCGCGATGGCTCTCCTAACATCCTTTGGTCCAGAGTGAAGGCGCTCTCAACCGGCTGACGCCTTAGCAGATCAAGGCTTTTCGCTTGCCTCGACCCCTTGCTTGTGCTATCATTCCCCGTTGTTGGGAGCCTCGTGGAGGGCCTGGTGGTAGAGCGGGACGTTCCGGAAGACAAGATAAAGCGGGCCATAGCCTCGCTACCTGATGTTCAATCCTGCAACGTTGATTTTGGTCCGGACGGGTCTATCGAAGCTATCCACATCGTGTCCTCGAGCAAGCGGGCTCCCAAGCAGATAGTGCGCGATGTGGAATCTGTGCTGGCCGCTGATTGTGACATAAGACTGGATCATCGGAAGATCTCAATCGCCCGAGTCGAAGAGAAGGAAGAGCGGAAGGTTGCCAAGCGCGAGCGGCCGCGACTGGCGGCGATCAGGCTCTCCATCTCGGGCGGACGGGGTAGCGCCGAGGTCGAGCTTGAGCGGGCCGGGCTGGCGGTGACCGGTGAGGCCAGCGGGGTCTCCGGCCGGGGCGGCATGCTGAGGCTCGTTGTTGCAGCGACTTTCCGTGCTCTGGAGAAGCTGATCGGCGCCGATGCCGCCTTTGAGTTGCTTGACGTGATGCGCGTCCAGAGCGGTGAGCGCCGGGCGGTCGTGGTGCTCGCCAATCTCACCAGCGGGATAATTGGCAAGAGTCTTGCAGGTTGTGTTCAATTCGAAGATGATGAGCCGCGCGCGGCAGCTCTCGCAGCTCTCGATGCCTCCAATCGGATGATCGAGGGCCTGAACCCGCCTGAGCGCACGGAATACGAAGTCACTCCTTTCCTCGATGAATGAACCTCCCTCCCTGGGCGTCTCGATCTTGACGTCGGCGTCCGCATTCTTACGGTCTGCCGCTGAATAGGGTTGAACAAGCCCGTCCGCGGTGGCAAAATGCTCGCGTGCCTTGTGGCACGGCTGATGCTCTCGAGGGGAACTGGTGATGAAACCTGTCACATACAAGAGCTCGGGTGTCGACCTGGACACCTACGACGGCCTCCTCGGTACCATCAAGGCTGTGCTCGGCCGGTCCAGCGAAGCTAGCGGAAGCGGGCACTTTGGGGGCATGATCGATATAGGCGGCGACCGCCGGCGCATGCTTGTGGCCAGCGTCGACGGAGTCGGAACCAAGGTCAAGCTTGCTGCCGAATATGGGTGGTATGATGGGCTTGGGCACGACATTGTGGCCCACTGTGTCAATGACGTGCTGTGCGTCGGGGCCAAGCCGATCGCTTTCCTTGACTACATTGCCTTCGATCGTCTGGAGCCCAAGGCCTTCAGACGGATCCTTCAGGGCCTTGCCAGCGAGTGCCGCCGCCACGGCATCCAGCTGATTGGCGGGGAGACTGCCGAGATGCCTGGAGTCTACAGGCGCGGCGAGATTGATCTGGCCGGCTTCGTGATTGGGCTCGCCTCGAAGAGCCATATTCTAGATGGGTCACGCATCAAGCGGGGAGATCTCGTGGTCGGGCTTCCTTCCAATGGGCTTCACACCAACGGGTACAGCCTGGCCCGCAGGGTACTGGTGGAGCGTCGCCGGCTTGACCTGAAGCGCGCTCCCCGAGGCTGGCGCGAGCCGCTGGGCCGGGTCTTGCTAAGGCCGCATATGAGCTACTTCGCCGAGGTCTACCCGCTGGTCGAGCGAAGGCTCCTCTCAGGCATAGCTCACATCACCGGCGGCGGCATTGCAGGCAATCTTGAGCGCATCCTGCCGGCGAACGTGGGCGCGGTTGTGAAGAAGGCCATGTGGCACGTGCCCGAGATCTTCAAGCTCCTCGCTCGGAGCGGACCGGTGGAAGAAGCCGAGATGTTCCGGGTGTTCAACATGGGCCTGGGTATGCTGCTGGTTGTTCCGCACCGAAACCTTCCGATGGTGCTGAGTGAGGTTCACGGTTCCAGGGTGGTGGGGGAAATTGTGGATGGGCATGGAAAGGTGAGCATAAGCTAAGTCCTGCTTAAAGACCCCGATGGAAAACCAAGAGGCGATCTTTGCGAGTCCCGAGATGGAGCGGGTGATCCAGACGGCCCGGAGGGTCGGACCTAGCTCGAGCCCAGTGTTGATCGAGGGCGAGAGCGGCACCGGCAAGGAGGTAATCGCGCGAATCGTTCACGCCGCGAGCCCCCGGCGCGACAAGCCTTTCGTCGCCATCAACTGCGGCGCGATTCCCGAGGCTCTCTTTGAGAGTGAGTTGTTTGGACATCGAGCCGGGGCTTTCACCGGTGCCCTCAGGGACAAGCCAGGGATTTTCGA
>DATKKY010000125.1:0-13434 GCA_035542695.1 bacterium
ACAGCGATAGTACGATGAAGACTCTGGATGACATGACCCGCCAGACCCCGCGCGCAGCCATGGTGGTCTGGCCAGAGACCGCTATCCCTCTCTACGTGAAGCATTCCAGCTCCTACCTGGACACCATCGCCGCCTTGGCCAGCACATCCGGCTCTTATATCCTGACCGGCTTCCCGGACTATGAGCGCACCCCCAAGGGGATAGCCTACTACAATTCGGCGATGCTGGTTTCGCCTGCAGGCCGGATCGTGGATGAGTACCGAAAGATCCACCTAGTGCCCTTTGGCGAGATGATCCCCTTCGAAGATCGGATTGCGATCCTAAAACAGATCAATTTCGGCGAAGGCGACTTCACAGCCGGTAAGGTCTATCGGGTGTTCCACCTGGACTCCGAGGAGTTCGCCACAGCGATATGCTTTGAATCCATTTATCCGTCCCTGGTGCGGAAGTTTGTCGGCGAAGGGGCCCGCTTCATCGTCAATATAACCAATGATGAGTGGTTCGGTCCGAGCGCGGGGCCGTATCAGCACGCCGAGATGGCGGTCATGAGAAGCGTCGAGTGCCGAGTGGGCTTGGCGCGGTGCGCCAACACCGGGGTATCAATGCTGGTTGACCCGTACGGCCGGGTGACCGCCCGGACGGGCATCTTCAAGCGGGATATGCTGGTCGGTGACGTCGTGTGCGGCACAGGCAGAACGCCTTATTGCAGATGGGGTTACATCATTGACCTAATGCTGATCATAGTGCCCTTGGGGCTGGCTCTCTTCGGTCTGGCGTCGGAGCGTCGCCGGCTTCGCAGCACTGAAAGGGTTTGACAGGCGGGCAAAGGGGATGGTAGAGTGCCTCCGCTCGCTCGCGATAGATGGACTTCACCTCTGGGAGACCGGCAGGTAAACTGGTGATGACTGAAAGACGCGTATCCATTGTCGGTGCAACCGGGTTGGTGGGCAGTGAGATGGCCCGCACGCTCGTCCGCCGGGGTTTTCCCATCAAGGAGCTGCGGCTCTTTTCTTCGGGCAGAACGCGTGAAAGCGAGACCACCGTGGGGGGGCGGAGCTTCCCGGTAGTGCCGTTCGCGCTGGAGGCTCTTGGAGAGCCGGGCATCTGCTTTCTGGCGGCGGGCGGGGATTTCGCTCGGCGCTACGCCCGGCAGATTGCAGCAAGCGGGCACGTCGTGATAGACAACAGCAGCGCCTTCAGAATGGCAGATGATGTTCCCTTGGTGGTGCCCGAAGTCAATCCGGGTCATCTTGCGGGGCACCGGGGCCTCGTCGCTAATCCCAATTGCTCGACTATTCAGATGGTGATGGTGCTGGCGCCCCTCGCCAGGAGGTGGGGCCTCAAGAAAGTGGTGGTCTCGACTTACCAGGCAGTGGCTGGGGCCGGCCTGGCTGCCACTGGCGAGCTGGCTGCGCACAGCCAGGCTCGCCTCGAGGGAAGGACGCTCGCGCCCCGGGCATTTCTCCGCGAGATCGCTTTCAATGTGATTCCCCGGATCGATGCTTTCGATAGCGAGGGCTGGACAGGCGAGGAACGCAAGATGATGAACGAGACCCGGAAGATTCTGGGTGACCGTTCGGTCGGTGTGGTAGCTACCGCTGTCAGAGTGCCGGTCTTCAGAGGCCATTCGGAATCGGTCTATGCGCAATTCGCGCGCGATTTGAACTTGACTGAGGTGAGGAGAACCTTGGCGAGCGCCGCCGGCGTTGAAGTGGTGGATGATCCAGCTGCGGACAAGTATCCCATGCCGATAGATTGCGCGGGCAAAGAGCAAACTTTCGTTGGGCGGCTGAGGCTTGATCCTGAGTCCCCGCGCGCGCTCTGTATGTGGATCGTGAGCGACAACGTTTGGAAAGGCGCAGCCTTGAACGCAGTCCAGATAGCCGAAATGCTTACCTGACGCGATGGGCCCGGGGGCGAGACAGCAATTTGGCAGATACGTTGCAGTAGCATCGCCGCTTCACGGACTTGATCCTCTTGCCAAGGTGGCGGGTTTCCTCGCTCTGGTGGTCGCGATCTTCCTGGCATCCTCCTGGCGGGCAATCGGCCTCGCAAGCGCCTATGTGGTGGTTCTCGCCACAGCCTCGCGGGTTGCCTTTTCTTTCTATGCTCGGAGCCTCAAGTACTTCCTATGGATGTTCGCTCTTTCGTTTGCGATCAACGTGATTTTCCCGAGGGCTGGCCAGGCTGAGCCTTTTACCCGAGGAGCGCTGGGGCTAGCGGCCATGATGGCTGGGCGGCTGGTGCTGGTAATCCTTGCAGCCGCGGTCTTCACGGTCGTGACCGCACCCTCTGAAATCGGGGACTGCGCAATGATCTTTTCGCGGCTCAGGGGTCCGATCGGCCGGCGGGCGGCCGAATTCGCCACGATCATCGCGATTGCGCTGCGGTTTGTTCCGGTGGTTTTCGAGGAGGCCGAGCGGGTGAGGGCGGCGCAAAGGCTGCGGGGGTTCCGGCCTCGGGGTCTCCTCTCCAGGGTCCGCGCAGTCACCCATCTGGTGGTACCTTTGCTGGAATCATCGCTTGCCCGGGCGACCAGTCTCGGCTTCGCAATGGATGCGAGATGTTACGGTTATCGCATGCCGGTGCGGCGTCCGGTGCGCTTCGGCCGGGGCGAAGCTTTGCTCGCCGGAGCCCTCGTCGTTTTGCTTTGCTTGACGGTCCGATTGAGGTAACTTATGGGAGTGAATGACCTCAACGTGCGGAACCTGAGGCTCGTCTTGGAGTATGACGGCACCGAGTTCTGCGGGTGGCAGAAGCAGCCGAAGGTGAGGACGGTGGAGGGGGAGCTCTTGGGGTCACTGGCTCCGCTGGTGGGTCACGAGACCGAGATTATCGCGGCAGCCAGAACCGATTCCGGTGTTCATGCTCTGGGTCAGGTGGCGAGCTTCGCGTCGCTCACGCCCCTGGAGCCGGATGAAATTGGGCGCGCCCTGAACTCGGCGCTGGCTCAAGACCTGAGGATCATCAGCGCCTCCGAGGTGCCGCTGGCGTTCAACGCGCGCTATGATGCCAAGTGGCGGCGATACCGGTATCTGGTGGCCACGAGACCGACTGCGGTGTGGCGCCGCCACCGGTGGCATGTGAGATGGAGGCTGGACATCGGCGCGATGCGCCAGGCGGCCCAAGCGATGACCGGCGAGCATGACTTCTCGGCTTTCACGTCCAAGGATGAGGATCGGAGTCCCTGGATCAGAATGGACGATATCACGGTCGAGGAAATCGAGCCGGACGTGGTCGCGATGGAATTCCGAGCCAATCGGTTCTTGAGAAAGATGGTGCGAACGTTGGTCGGGACGCTTGTTGAGATAGGGCGCGGGAAGATGCAGCCCCAGACCGCTTGTGATATACTTTCGAGCCGGGACGGTAGATTAGCTGGACCCTGTGCACCTCCTCACGGTTTGTATCTTGTGGAGGTCGCTTACTGACAAAGGAGGTTTTGGATGAAGTTCTTCATCGACACCGCCAACATCGAGGAGATACAGGACGCAGCGAGCTTAGGCATCCTTGACGGCGTCACTACCAATCCGACGCTGCTTGCCAAAGAGAAGGGTAAAGGCGACTTCAAGGAGATCTTGAAACGCATATGCGAAATCGTTCAGGGCCCGGTCAGCGCCGAGGTGGTCGGCAGCGATGCCGACACCATGGTGGAAGAAGGGCGCAAGCTGGCCAAGATAGACAAGCACATCGTCATAAAGGTCCCGCTGACCAGGGAAGGCTTGAAGGCGATCGGGCGGTTCAAGCGCGAGGACATAAAGACTAACGCGACTCTGGTGTTCAGCGCCAATCAGGCGATCCTGGCAGCCAAGGCCGGGGCTTCGTTTTTGAGCCCCTTCGTCGGCAGACTGGATGACGCAAGCCACTACGGGATGGATCTGATCAAGCAGATTGTCACCATCTTCGACAATTACGACTTCCAGACCGAGGTGATAGTGGCCAGCGTGCGGAATCCCCTGCACGTGGTGGATGCCGCCTTGATGGGCGCCGACGTTGTCACCATACCCTTCAAGGTGATTGAGCTGATGATCAGACATCCCCTGACCGATGCAGGCATAAAGTCATTTCTTGCGGACTGGCAGAAGCTGGGTGCCAAGATCTGAGGTGAGCGATGAAGATAATTGCAGCCGTTGCGATTGCCGCGTTCATAGGTCTGGCGGTAGCTCTGGTTATTTATCTGCCCGATCTGAAGAGCGATGATGGCTCTTCGCGCAGCCAGGCGCGGGAGGCGAGTGGGGCCGCGGCTGTCAATGACGACATCAGCTCCAACCGCCGGAGCGCCATTGTCGTGGCAGCTCAGGAGGTCGGGCCGGCTGTGGTTTCGGTAAGCGTGACTCAAGCCCGAGTGGTCAGGGCTTCGCCTTACGGTGGCTTTGGGGATCAGCTTTTCGATCAATTCTTCAGGGGCTTCTTCGGCGAGCGCGAGTACGTCCAGCAGGTTTCCAGCCTCGGATCCGGCGTGATAATAAGCAAGGACGGCCTGGTGGTCACCAATGAGCACGTGGTCAGGGATGCAACCCAGATAAAGGTGACCCTGACCGACGGGCGTGAAGCCAGCGGCACTCTGGTTGGCAGCGAGCCGGATTACGACTTGGCCCTGCTCAAGATTGATGCGAAGGACGTGCCGGCAGCGAAGCTGGGCGACTCCGATGACCTGATCATCGGGGAGTGGGCGATTGCGATTGGGAACCCCTTCGGCTTTCTGCTGGAGGATCCGCACCCATCGGTGACCGTGGGAGTGATAAGCGCCCTCAACAGGTCGATCAAGACCGACGAGGGGACGGTAGGTGTTTACAAGGACATGATCCAAACCGATGCGGCCATCAATCCAGGCAATAGCGGCGGCCCCTTGGTCAACTCGCTGGGCGAAGTGATCGGCATCAACACGTTCATCATCTCCAACAGCGGCGGCTCCCTGGGCCTTGGATTTGCGATCCCCGTCAACCGCGTCAAGCACATCGTGGACGAAGTCGCGAAGTACGGGCGGATAAGGCAGATCTGGGTGGGGCTGATGGTCCAGGAGGTCAATGCGATGATTGCCCACTCTATCGGACTGGATGATGTCAGGGGTGTGATCGTGACCCAGATCGACCCCGGCAGCCCGGCCGACAAGGCGGGCATAAAGCCCTACGATGTGATAGTGGAGGTAAACAAGCAACCCATAAAGAATATCGAATCGGCCAAGAAAGCTATTTTCGGCGCAGAGATCGGTGACCGGCTGCAGTTCAAGATGCTAAGGCAGGGCAAGGAGAAGACCGTCGCTGTGGTGGTCGAAGAGGCCCCGGCGAAATAAGGAACGGTTCGTGATCGAGCGTTATACCCTTCCTGAGATGAGAGAGGTCTGGAGTGAGGAGACCAAACTCAAGACTTGGCTCGAGGTCGAGCTGGCGATCGTAAAGGCGCTGGCTGAGGAAGGGAGAATCCCCAAAACGGTTGCCCGAAACATCAAGAAGCGGGCGCGCTGCAGTCCTCGCAGGGTCAGCCAGATCGAAGGCGTGATCAAGCACGATCTGCTCGCTTTCGTCGAAGCGGTCGGCGAGAACCTTGGGACCTCAAGCAGATACTTCCACATGGGTGTAACCTCCTCCGACGTGGTGGACACGGCGCTGGCTCTGGTGCTCAGGCGGGCAACCGGCCTGGTCCTTCAAGAGCTGGAGGCCCTGAGGCACGTGGTGGGCGGGCTCGCGAGGCGCCACCGGCACACGCTGGTGGTTGGCCGCACTCACGGCATCCATGCCGAGCCCACGACGCTGGGACTCAAATTCACGGTCTGGTACAACGACCTTGGCCGCGCCCTGGCCCGGATCGAGCGGGCAGCGAGCGAGGTCGAAGTAGGCAAAGTATCAGGCGCAGTCGGCAACTATTCCCATCTTTCGCCCAGGACTGAGGAGATCGCACTCGACTCGCTGGGGCTCAAGGCGGAGCGACCGGCCACGCAGGTCGTCCAGCGTGATCGGCACGCCGACTATGTCGCCTGTCTGGCAATAGCCGCCAGCGCGATGGAACGGATAGCCCTGGAGGTGAGGCACCTCCAGCGGACCGAAGTCGCTGAAATGGAGGAACCCTTTGAAAGGGGGCAAAAAGGCTCATCCTCGATGCCTCACAAGCGCAATCCGATCACCCTTGAGAGGATTTGCGGGTTGGCGCGGCTGGCCAGGAGCAACGCCATGGCGGCCATTGAAAACGTTGCGCTCTGGCACGAACGGGACATCAGCCATTCATCGGTGGAACGGGTGATTCTTCCGGACACTACCATCCTAGTCCACTACATGGCCCGGAACTTGAAACGCGTGCTTGCCGGCCTCGAGATAGATGCAGCCAGGATGGCCGAGAACCTTGAGCTGACAGGGGGCAGGATTTACTCCCAGCGGCTGATGCTGGCCCTGGCTGAAGCAGGCTGGGGCAGGCGGCAGGCCTATGAGAAAGTCCAACGGCTTTCCACCGAGGCTGAGCGCGCCAAGCGTCATCTCCGGGACGCGGCCCTCGAAGATGCCGACATCGGCAGTCTCTTGGGCAGGAAAGCCATTGCCAAGATCTTTGATCCCCAATTTTACGGACGGTACACGGACCAGATCCTGAGAGGGGCAGGAGTACTGCCGGGGGCAAGCGTTGGCCGTAAGAATCGAAGGAAGCGCGGCTGAGATAGAGGGCCGGCTCAAGCAAGCCGGCGTTCACCTTACTGCCGCGGAGGCACACCGCATCAGCGCGCTCGTCGGGCGTGACCCTACACTCACCGAGCTGGTGCTTTTCGATATCATGTGGAGCGAGCACTGCTCTTACAAGAGCAGCCGCCACATCCTCAAGCAGTATCTGCCTACCGAAGGCCCTCGCGTCGTGATAGGTCCGGGGGAAGACGCCGGTGTGGTGCGTCTGGCAACTGTGGACGGGACCTCATATGTGCTAGTGGTTGCTCACGAGAGTCATAATCACCCTTCCCAGATCCTCCCGGTCGAGGGCGCGGCTACGGGCATCGGGGGCATCGTGCGCGACGTGTACTGCATGGGGGCAGACGTAGTGGGGGTGATGGACGCTCTCCGCTTCGGCGATCCTGCGGGGCCCCACGCGGAGAACGTTAAGGAGGTCTTCGAGGGCGTTGTAAGGGGCATCTGGGAGTACGGCAACGCGCTGGGCGTCCCGAACGTTGGCGGCGATGTCTTCTTCCACCGAGGCTACGACGAGAATTGCCTGGTCAATGTGATCGCCTTGGGCATCGCCACTGAGGAGGAAATAATCAGAAGCAGGGTTCCTGCTGACGCTCGTCGCGAAACCTACGACTTGATCATAGTCGGCAAACCCACGGACATGAGCGGCCTCGGCGGGGCGACCATGGCGTCCCGCATCCTGGACATAGGCGGCGAGTCCGCCATGAGCACGGTCCAGATCCATGATCCGTTCCTCAAACGAGTCTTGACCGAGGCCACCAAGTCGGTGCTCGCCTTCCTTAGAGGCCAGGGCGTCGGCATAGGTTACAAAGACCTGGGGGCTGGAGGCATTGCTTGCGCGGTGAGTGAAGTGGTGGCCGCCGGGGGTTTTGGAGGCGACATCGATCTTGGCCGGGTCCATGTTGCATCGGAGACCATGGAAGCCTCGGCGATCGCGTGCTCCGAGACTCAGGAAAGGTACTGCCTGGCGGTCCCCGCACGGCTTAGCGACGAGGTCCTGAGGATTTACAATCAGGACTTTGAGCTGCCTCACATCTACCGGGGGGCCAGAGCCTCAGTCATAGGGCGGGTTATCCCGGACCAGCGGGTGGTGATGCGCTACCGCGGCGAGGTGGTGGTTGATCTTGCGACCGAGGCCATAACCGAGGGCATCTCATACCAGCGCCAGGCCCGGCCGCGGCCGCGCCCTTCTGCCCGAGCGCGTGCGCACGTCGACGATCTCACGAAGGCATCACTTGCGGTGCTCTCGTTGCCCTCCAACGCGTCCAAGCACTACGTGTACAGGCATTACGACAGCGAAGTGAAGGGGCTCGCGGTCTTGAGACCCGGGGAAGCGGATGCCTCGGTAATCTCGATCCCCGGCACCAAGCTCGGTGTAGCCACCGCCGTCGATGGCAACCCGCGCTACTCGGCCCTTGATCCCTATCTGGGGGCGGTTCACGCGGTCGCCGAGAGCGTGCGCAACGTGGCTGCCACTGGAGCGATTCCGGTGACGCTGACCGATTGCCTCAACTTTGGCAACCCCGAGGACCCCTATGTCTTCCATGACTTCGTCGAAACCGTCCGGGGGATTGGCGATGCCGCGAGGGCGCTGGGAGTGGCCGACGCTCAGCGGACCATCCCGATCACGTCAGGCAATGTCAGTTTCTACAACGAAGCTCGCTCAGGAGCTGCCGTTCCGCCGTCTCCCATAATTGCCTGCTACGGAGTGCTTGAGGACTACTCGACTGCGGTCGGGATGTGTCTTAAGGCCGCCGGGAGCGACCTCATTCTGCTGGGCGAGCGCCGCGGATCTCTGGGAGGCTCGGCACTCCACGCCACTTTGGGCCTGGATGATTCCGGAGATCTCCCCGAGATCGATCTGGACGCGGAACATGGCGCGGTTGAGACGGTGACCGAGGCCATCGCCGGAGGGCTGGTGCGGGCATGCCACGACATATCGGAGGGAGGGCTCGTGACGACTCTGGCCGAGATGGTCGTGGGCGGCTGGGGCATGGGGCGGATAGGTGCTTGCGTGGAGCTGGACCAGGTGAATGATGTGGGGTCCGTGGAGGCTCTCTTCTCAGAGGCCGGGGGGTTCGTCGTCGAAGCGGCTGACGGCAAGGCCGGGGAGATCCTCAGTCTCGCCCGTAGCCATCGGGTCTGGGCCTGCCGGCTGGGAGTGACCACAGCCGCGCACAAGCTGGTGGCGCGCCGCGCCGGTGAGGTAGTGCTTGAGTTGGCCGGCGCAGATCTCGGGAACGCTATCATGGATTCGCTGGCCAAAGCGATAAGGTGACGGCCATGAAAGGCAAGATTGCCATAATCCAGTTCCCGGGAGTCAACTGCGAGTATGAAACTCAGCGTGCTCTTGAGAAGTGCGGCCTTGCTGCCACGATTGTCCGGTGGAATGAACCTCTTTCAAGGCTCGAGTCATCCGATGGCTTCGTGCTGCCCGGCGGATTCTCATATGAGGACCGGGTGAGAGCCGGTGCCATCGCAGCGGCCGACGACATCGTCGGAGTTCTCTTTGACGAGGCTCGCTCGGGCAAGCCCGTGGTCGGTATCTGCAACGGTGCTCAGGTGCTGGTAGAAGCCGGCCTGGTACCGGGCATGGACCTTGGCGCTCTGGACCTTGCGCTTGCCCCGAACAAGGGCGTGGGGCGGGACGGCTATTACGCCAACTGGGTTTACGTCAGCGTAGGCGCCCAACCCCGGAAGTCGGCGATCACCTGTGCCTTCAAGCCCAATCAGGTGGTTCCCATACCGATTGCCAATTCCCAGGGACGATTCACGTCCTCAAAGCCTGGCATTATTGATGAGCTTGACCGTCAGGGCCAGGTGGTGCTCAAGTACTGCCGCGCTGACGGTAGTCCTCCGGACGGTTTCCCTGACGACCCCAACGGCTCCTCGTGTCTTGCTGCAGCGATTGCCAATCCTGAGGGTAACGTGGTTGCCATGATGCCCCATCCGGAGCGAGGCACCTGGCTCAAGCAGGTCCCCGATGAACTTGCCTGCGAGTGGTCGGCGCGCAAGATCGCTGGGCGCGGAAACTGGCGGGCCTTGGAAGACTTCGGGCCTTGTGCGGGGGTCTTCCATTCACTTCGCGTGTACATAGAGGAGCGGCGTTGACGACTCTTGAGGTGCTGGTCAAACTGCGCGCAGCCGACCCGTGGAGCTTCACGGTGCTGGACACGCTGGTCCGGAAGGGCAAGCTCCTGGATGTGGTTGCCGTCACGCGGCTCAAGTCCTGGAGGCTCGATTTCGAGGCAACGGCGCAGGTGGCGCTCGCGACTACGCGCAAGCTGCTGGCCGAGACCGCCTTGCTTGCCAATCCCAACAGGGACACTTGGCTTCTCCTGGGCTCTCTCGGCCAGGGTGCAATGGGGACGCTCTGGAAAGCACACGGTAATGCAACCGAGGCCTTCGCGATAAGGGTAAGCGACCACGAGGACCTGCTTGGCAGGTCGCTTGCGAAGGTCTTGAGAGGCAGGTTAGGCTTGAGCGAGGTGGTCGATGTCCACTTCGCCTCGGTCTGGCTCTTGGAGCTCAGAGGCTCCGGGCCAGGGGCAAGAGCCTTGGCGGAAGAGATAGCGGTGGCGAGCTCGTGGCGCAAGGGGCTGCTCTCCAATCCGCATTTCCAGGCGGCTGAAGTGGCGAAGGTGGAAACGTACTTCCATGGGAGTGAGGTCACTTAGATGGGGCTCAAGCACCACTGCGGTCTGTTCGGCGTTGTCGGTTGCCCGGATGCCTCGCGGCTGGTTTACCTGGGGCTGTATGCCCTCCAGCACCGCGGCCAGGAAAGCTCCGGCATCGTGGCGTCCGATGGGGCCAGCTTCCACTCCCACAAAGCGCTCGGGCTCGTGGTCGAGGTTTTCGAGGAATCAGTGCTCGGCCGCCTGAAGGGCCACCTGGCTCTGGGTCACAACCGGTATTCCACCACGGGTTCAACCCGCGTGGCCAACATCCAACCGTTGGTGGTGGACCTGAGGGGCATGCCGGTCGCGATAGCCCATAACGGCAACCTGGTAAATGCGGGCGATCTCCGCGCCCGAATGGAGCGCGACGGCTCGATCTTCCAGTCAACCACCGACAGCGAGATCGTGGTGCACCTGATGGCCAAAGCCGGCACTGATTCCCTTGCCGGCATGATAGAGAGTGCCATCGACAACATCAGAGGGGCTTACTGCCTGCTTCTCTTAACGCCCGACTCGCTGGTGGCGATTCGTGACCCCAACGGCTTCCGGCCACTGTGCTTCGGCCGCACCGACGATGCCATCTTCTTCTCATCGGAGACCTGCGGTTTGGATGTCGTCGGCGCGGTCTATGAGCGCGAGATTGCCCCTGGCGAGATGGTGATTGCCCAGGGCAACGAGGTCACCTCCACCATGGTCGCGGCCTCCGAGCGCAAGGCTCACTGCGTGTTCGAGCTGATCTACTTCTCCCGCCCGGACAGTCGGGTCTTTGGCATCTCAGTGGACAAGGCCCGCAAAGGCTTTGGCAGGCGGCTGGCACTTGAGCACCCTGCTAGTGCCGACATGGTGATCTCGGTGCCTGACTCAAGCAACGCGGCGGCTCTCGGGTATTCGATGGAGTCCGGGGTCCCGCTGGAGTTCGGGCTCATACGGAATCATTACGTTGGGCGGACCTTTATCTATCCTACGCGGGAGCTACGGGACAACCGCGTCAGAATCAAGTACAACCCCGTTCGGGAACTCCTCAGGGGCAAGCGGGTGATTGTGGTCGATGACTCGATCGTCAGAGGGACGACGTCCAAAAAGCTAATGCACATGCTCCGCGCGGTCGGGGTACGAGAGATCCATCTGCGCGTGAGCTCGCCTCCGATCGCCTGGCCCTGCTTCTACGGCATCGACACTCCGGACCGCGATGAGCTGGTCGCTGCAAATGCGAGTGTCGAGGAGATACGCCACTACTTGGGAGTGGACTCGCTGGGCTACCTCTCGGTCGAAGGCCTGCTGGAGGCTACCGGCCTTCCACCGAAGGACTTCTGTGTCGCTTGCTTTACGGGCGACTATCCTGTACTGTTTAGCCAAGCGCCTACGAAGCTGGGGCTCGAGCGGCTGGCTCGCCGGCGCGTGCGGAGCCGCAGCCGGCTTGCCTGAGGGCGGTGGCCGGGCGGCAGAATCGACCATCCAAGATGAGTGATGGTGGGGTGACGGGTTTGTGGGGGGAGATCACTCATGCGAATAGAGGAAATACCCTCTGAGGAAAGGCCCCGGGAGAGGCTTAAGATGCTCGGGGTGGAGGTGCTGTCTTTGAGGGAACTGGTGGCCCTGGTGATCGGGTCGGGCAGTTCGCGCCGCAGTTCGATGGACGTTGCCGAAGACCTTGTCTCCTCGCTGGGATCGGTCAAGGACTGGGCCGGAGCAAGCGTCGAGAAACTGGCTCGGGTGGATGGGGTGGGCCCGGCGACGGCGTGCAGGCTGAAGGCGGCAGTTGAGCTGGGGCGGCGCGTAGTCAAGGCGGCCCGCGGTGAGGTCAAAGTGGTCAGGTGTCCCGAGGACGCGGCCAGCCTTGTGATAGATGACATGCGTAACCTGGACCGCGAGCATTTTGCCGTGATTCTTCTGGATTCCAAGAATGCTGTGATAAGCGTGGAGAAGGTCTCAGTGGGAACGGTCAATTCGTCGATCGTACATCCCCGCGAGGTCCTGAAGCCGGCCCTCGAGAAGAGCGCGACCTCGATTATCCTGGTCCACAATCACCCGACCGGGAGTGTGGTCCCGAGCCGCGAAGACATCATGATAACTAGAAGGTTCGAGAAGTGCGGCAGGATTCTGGGCATTGAGGTCGTCGATCACATCATAGTGGGCGACGGTGATTACAGGAGCATGAAGGAGAGTGGGTATCTCTAGGAGGAAGCCATGGGCTTCGGGCTCAGCAGGATCTTCACCAACGACATCGCGATAGATCTCGGAACCGCCAACACCCTGGTCTGTGTGAGAGGCAAGGGCATAGTCCTGGACGAGCCGTCAGTGGTGGCCGTGGAGCGGAGCACCAACAAGGTCCTGGCTGTGGGCAAGGCGGCGAAGGAGATGCTGGGCCGGACCCCGGGCGAGGTGATTGCGATTCGGCCGATGAAGGACGGCGTGATCGCCGACTTCGAGATCAGCGAGATCATGCTGCGAGAGTTCATCTGGCGGGTGATGGGTGACCGCTTTTTCTCCAAGATCGTGAGGCCCCGGGTGATCATATCGGTGCCGTCGGGCATCACCGAGGTTGAGCGCCGTGCGGTCCGTGATTCCGCGGAGCACGCGGGCGCGAGGGAAGTCTATCTGATAGCCGAGCCGATCGCCGCGGCGATCGGGGTGGGCCTGCCAATCGACAAGCCCGCCGGCAACATGATAATCGACATCGGCGGCGGCACCACGGAGATAGCCGTGATTGCTTTGAACGGAATCGTCGACGTCACTACGATCAGGATCGGTGGCGACGAGATGGACGAAGCTATAATGCAGCACATCAAGCGGAATTACGGCGTGCTGATCGGCGAGCAGACTGCGGAGCGGGTCAAGATCTCGATAGGGGCGGCGCAGGTGATCGGTGATGATGAGTACGAGGTCAGAGGCCGTGACCTGGTTAAGGGTGTTCCGCGGATCGTCAAGATCTCTCAGCGCGAAGTGGTCGAGGCCTTGCAGGAGCCCATTAGCCAGATAATCGAGGCCTTGAAGCTTTCTCTGGAGAAGACCCCTCCGGAGCTGGCTGCTGACATCGTGGACAAAGGCATCTTGATGACCGGGGGTGGCTCTCTGCTGAGCGGCTTCGACGAGCTCCT
>DATKKY010000126.1:0-7521 GCA_035542695.1 bacterium
GCACCTCCCGGTGCGCGTCATCAAGGGCACAGATCGCTTCTATCACGAGCCGCTCCCGTTCATCTTTCAGAAGTCCGTCCAGCGCGGTCCTGCCACTATCAGTCAGAACCAGCCCGTCTAAGCTGGTATGTCGCTTGGCCCGCCGGGCTTCCTTTACCGCCAGCCGGTAGGCAATCGTACCCAGGAATCCGCTGACGGTGCCGCTGTGGCGCTTGATCTTGGCTTTGATCGCCCGAAGGAATGTTTCCTGCACTACGTCTTCGGCGGCGGAAACAGAACCCGTGACCAGCAAGGCAAGAGCGGTCAGGCGCCTTTGATGCTGCCCAATCAACACTTGCCAGGACAGATCGTCGCCGTCCTGGGCACGTATGAAGCAGTCCCACTCCGAGTTCACGGCTTCACAGGCTCCTCACACTTGATTCCCTGCCGTTTGCTCCAGGCATCGATCTCTTTTACGTCCGATGCGGAGCAGCACCATGCCATTGCCTCCTTCGACCGCATGTCGTCAGAAAGCACTCCTTCGATATACTGGGTGTACCAGCGGAAGAGCTCGGCGCGGAGATCGGGGGCATACTGCTTGAGAGCTTTCAGGTTCTCGGTCAGTCCTGCCGCATAGTTGCACATCATCACTTTCCCAGCATCGGTTGCCGGCGCCTCCTTCAGCCGCCAGCTCTCGAGCCCACCAGTGCGGAATGAGCTTAACCACTTGCCGTACACCTGGTGCAGCTGGTCAGCAAACGGAGCCTGCGACGGAGTAACCAGTGTTACCAGACCCAGATCGCGCCCATTTGCGAAAACGCCTCGCAGCATCTCGCTCACATAGACAGTCTTCGCAAGATAGACCGGCCGCCCGGAACGTTCGGCAGATTCGATAATCCTGACGACAAGCGTGTCACCGAACAGACCACCAGGGGATGGCGCCGCGCCCTTGCTCTTGCTCAAAAGCGAGTTTCTCAGCGAGGTGAGCTCCTCCCTGCCGATGAATCGAGGCACACTGTGCTCGATAACATACGGCGGATACCACTCGGTGTTGAGCAGACTGCGGTTTACGATGGCGACATCAGGCCGTACACCGAGAACGCGGGTCAAGATCCATCCTGGATATGTGTCGTTGTCGCCGTTGGTAATGAGGATGGCATTATCATCGAGACTAAGCAGCACGTTGTAGTTATAGTCCATCACCTCGTCGGTTATGATGCCGCTTTCGAGAATGCGGCGCAGGGCAAGGTTCACTCGCTCTTCGTCTCCCATGTCCATGTAGAACGTCACCAGGGGAAACCACGGGTCAACGTAGTTCTCGTCGAGCGCAACCGCGCGCTCCAGGTATCCTCGGCTCTCCGCATCGCCGTGCATCCCAAGGTGCTCAATGCCCCTCAGGTATAGGAGCGTCGGGTTCGCAGGATACTTCTTCAGACCTCGATCCAGCAGTTTGGAATAGTCGCGGTCTTCCGCGTAGCGAGCGGCATACATCCAGTTGGCGTAAGCATATTCCGAGGGGTACTCATCATAGTACTTCTTCCACATGTCCTTCAGCTTCCCGTAGGTCTCACTGTCATAGATGACTTGGCGCTTGCTCTTCACCTCTGTGGGGCGCGCCACCTCATCCGCGCTTACTGCATCTGACAGGCTGAGAAGGAAAAGCACTGACACCAGAGCAAGCACAATTCGTTTGGTAGATCCTCGCATGGAATCATCCCCTTTCTAATAGGATAATCCCGAGCCCTGAAATAAGTTCATCTGCCTGGAAACACCCTCATGCATGCGACCCTACGGGCTCGATGCTTCAACCCAGCCCCACTCTCCCGGACGCGTCCACAAGTGTCAAGCCCTCATCCGCCATTCCTTTCGGGTAATTGCTTGGGCGACCCTCCCAGACCTGTAGCTGGCTCCTTGCTCAGGTGTCCCAGGGCGGTTTGACGTGGAGCCCGGTCTGCCTGGTACCGAAGCGGCCAGGATCTATGGGACAGCTGGCGTGATACCAAAGCGGCACAGCAGCGAATCTAATTGAGTGCCGGCCAGAGAAATGCTAATATCATTGCTGCAAAGGGGACACAGTAGTGGTGCGGCTGTGGGTTGGCCACGGGCCCGAGCTGCCACTGGTAAGATCCCTCAAGCGGGGCGGTACCTGAGCTCCGAACCCGTGCCGCCGCGAAAGCTTATGCCCTGCCTGTCTCCGCAGAGGTCGTTATGGAGCTGCGCCAGCCGACCAAGACCAGCCATTGCCGGATGGCATCAATCCGGGCATGCCTCCTCGTGATCTTGGTGCTGCTGACCGCCTTGGCGGCGCTGCCCTCCTCAACCTGGGCCGGGTGGCTTCCGCCAGCCCAGCTTACTGACGACAATGCCTCCTCGCTCCTATCCCTCAACCACGCCAGGTGTCTTGCGGCTGGCGATTCCGACAAAGTCTATCTTGTCTGGTGTGACGACCGTGACGGCGATTACGATATCTACTACAAGTACTTCAACGGCTCCTCGTGGTCGCCTGAAGTGCCCGTCACATCCAATTCCACTGACTCCGAATCCCCTAGCATAGCTGTGGATGCTACAGGCAGGATCCACCTTGTTTGGTCAGACGTCGAGGGTGGCAAGTATGTGATCTACTACAAGAGCTACGATGGGAATGCCTGGAGTCAGACGACCGAGCTGAGTGGGGGCGGAATGTCCGCGGAGACGCCCCTGGTGGCGATCGACAAAGGCGGTAAGGTGCACGTTGTGTGGAGGGAGTACCAATTCGGCGATTGGGCGTTGTATTACAGGTGCTTCGATGGCACGACTTGGAGCACTGCTGAAGCCATCACACCCTCCGGAGCTTACCCACGCTTCCCTTCGATTACAGCCGATGGCGACGACAGCCTTGAGGTAGTTTGGCAGGACGCCCGGTTACCCAGGAATTGTGAGATCTACTACAGAAGGTACAGCGGTACCGCCTGGGAGCCCGAGGAGAGGCTCACCAACTCGGAGGGTCTTTCCGAGTATCCTTCGGTCACGGTGGACGGAGCGGGCCGCGTACACGTCTTCTGGGACGATGATCGCGGAGGACATGCTGCGATCTATCACAAGGTCCGCAATGAGACCGGCTGGGCTACAGACGAGCTGATTGCTGCTGGCGCCGACACACTTATTGGGCCGTCGTGCTCCGCGAGCGGCATGAACGTCCACGTTGTTTGGTACAAGAGAAGCTCAGCAGGCTGGAACGAGGTCTATCACAGCGTCTTTGATGGTGCCGTGTGGTCCTCTCCTGAACAGATAGCTCAGGCACTGGGAGTCAACCTAAACCCTTGCATCGCGGCCCACAAGGATGGCCGGATTGACGTCGCCTGGCAGGACGACCGGGACGGTGACTACGAAGTCTGGTGGCGGTTTAACCAGGAAAGCACCCCCGCTCCGGTGTTACGCTCCATCGCCCCTAGCGGCTGGTTAGCTTGCGAGACCCCCCAGGTTCTGATGAGTGGTGAGAACTTCGTGTATGGAATGCGGGCCTGGCTTGCCAAAGCGGGCGAGGACAGCGTACCCGCCACGTACGTGATAGCTCAGTCTCCAGCTACGTTGAGTTGCCAATTTGAGATCGGACCTGTAGCGTTGGGCTACTGGGACGTGATTGTTGAGGCTTTCGATGGTGGAAGAGACACCCTGCAGGCCGGATTCCTTGTTGAGCAGGGTATATGGAGCGCTGACACGTGTCTGGCGGCTGAGGCAGACTCTTCGTCACTGGCGCTAGGCAACGCAACCAAGATAGCGGTGGACTCGCAGGGGCGCATCCACGTGGTCTGGTCCGACGACCGCTATCGCCAGCAGGAGATATTCTACAAGCGGTGCGAGGGGGGAATATGGGGACCGGACACGCGCCTTACCGAGATGGGCAACAGCTCGGTGACACCAGCGATTGCGGTGGACACTATGGACGGGTTGCATGTTGTCTGGTGTGACAACCGCACCGGGAGCTGGGGGATATACTACAAGCATTATGACGGGGTAAACTGGAGCGACGACCAGTGGCTCGCATGGGCGGGGATAGGCCTCGGGTACCCTGCGATCGCTGTGGACCGGAATGACAACGTTTACGTCGTGTGGCAGTACAACATACCTACGGGCAGTTCAGTGATATACATGAAGCGGTTTGACGGCTCTGCGTGGGGACCCGACCAGAAGGTCGCGGACACGTCATATCCGGACCACGCTCCGGCGGTCGCTGCCGACGTTACGGGGAATATCCATGTTGTATGGTACGAAGAAGGTTGGGATGTGCCCGGCAGGTTGGAATACCGCAAGTTTGACGGGTCTGCCTGGGGGCCAGCACAGACGCTAGTCTGGGCTTGGAAGGTCTCGACTCCTTCGATTGCCGCCGGCCCCGACGGCAGCGTCCACGTCTGCTGGTACGACAACCGCTACAGCGCTGATGACGGTTCGTACGAGGTCTTCTACAGGCGCTGCGATGGCCAGGCGTGGGGACCCGAACATAGGCTTACTGAAGCTCCAGGATTATCCGAAAACCCCTCGATTGCAGTTGCTCCTGATGGGGTGGTGCACGTCGTGTGGGCCGATTGGCGCTGGGGCAACGCCGAGATTTACCATTGCTATTGTGACAAGGGCAGCTGGACCTTGAATGGACGACTAACCGAGGCCCCGGACCGTTCCGACCTGCCGGCCGTCGCCTGTGATGCCGGAGGCAACGTTCACGTTGTCTGGATGGACCGCCGGGATGGCAAGGCGCGGATATACTACAAGACATCCAGAGCCGGAACATTCGCTGGAGTTGGCGGGGGTGCTGGGTCGGCCGGCCAGATTGGCAGCGACGTACGTCCGCTTTCCGTAACTCCAAATCCGGCAACACACGGCGCAACCTTGGAATTCACGGTCTCGCAGGATACCCAGGTGAGGCTCTCGCTGTTCGATGTCAGCGGGAGGCTGGTTTGGACGCACGATGCCGGCCGCAACGTGCCGGGACGCTACAAGATAGCGTGGGACGGTCGAGATTCGTGGGGCAGGGCTGTCTCGACCGGCATCTACTTCGCCAGATTGACCTCCGGCTGCGAGAGCGCCGTGACGAAGCTCGTTGTGGTGAAGTAGGCTCGCCAGAACATAGTGCGGCATGCCTGGTCACCAAACCAACAGCCGGGCGCGTCAGACATCACTGCGGTGGGCTAACGCGGCCAAGAATGAAAAGGGCCCCCGTCGAGGGGGCCCTTGGCTTTCTAATGGGCTGCGCGCTTTAGCGGCACGAGGCCGCAGCGCGGCTAAGCCGAAACAAGCCTACCAGGAGTTGCGCCCGAAGGAACCTCCACCGCCACGCCGCGGCTTCTCCTCACGGGCACGCGCCTCATTGACGTTCAGGGGGCGGCCCTTGAGATCCTGGTTGTTCAGTGCGCTGATAGCCGCCATAGCCTCGGCAGCCGCCGGCATCTCCACGAAACCGAAGCCCCTGGACTGACCGCTGAACTTGTCGGCGATTATGTTCACGTTAGTCACCTCGCCATAAGCCTTGAAGGCGTCGCGTAGTTCGTCCTGGGTGACATCGCGCGATATGTTTCCTACGTAGATATTCATTCTACTCTCCATTTGGGTTGGAACAGGTATATCGGACTTGATTCGATCCTGGGTGGATGCACCTTGCAGCCGCTTAGTGAATGAATCCAAGGGGATTCAAATCCATTCCGAACGCACAGCTGTTCACGTTTGACTGCTTGCAATTTCTTTCTTCTTTCAACTTCCTATCACTTCCGGGTACTCTGCAGTAATCCGCTGCATCAGATCTGAGATTCTCACCTCCACAGTCTCAAAACTGGGTGGGCAAAACAACTTGCGGCTGCTTTGCTCGCAGGCTCTCGCCGGCGCCGGTTGCGCCGACTCCCTGCGAATGCCTTAATCTATTACGAATATCGGCAGAAGTCAAGCGGAATATAGCTCTTTTTGCGACCCGCACCTGCAGGCCGAAGTTCTGTCCTTGGCACTGACTGGCTCCTCGGGGGCCACCTGAACCGGGGTCCGCAAACTAGCCACGGCTTGACGGAATCCTGCGGGCGTGATATTCATGGTCCGTGATTTGCTGCTATATGGACTGAGCGAGCATGAAGAATCCTTGGGCCAGTCTCAGGAAGCATACATCTGTCGAGGGAACCTCCGCCCGAGACCTCTCACTCGATCCCACCGGCAAGCACCTCGGGATCAGTGAGATCGGCCTCACGCTGGTCTATCTTGGGCTAGGCATGGCAAGCGCTTTTGTGTGGACCCGGATCGCCGACCTCCAGGCGTTTCCCACTTGGCATTCGTCGATGATCGGCGGCACGGCCCTCGCGCCGAACCAGTACCGCATGCTGACCCCCTGGATCGCCGAAATCCTCTCCCGCGCGATGCGGACCGCCTATTTGCCCCTACCGTATTTCCTGGTGCGGGGGCTCGTGACGGGCGTCACGCTGATTTGCTTCGACCGCTACCTGAGACGCCTGTTCCTGCCGGCAGCTGCAGCGGCGGGCGCGATGTTCCTCGCCGCAATCATACCCTTCACATTCTTCCGGGTCGTGCAAGAGAGCGACCCCATAAACCTGTTGGTATTCATCCTCGCCTTCTGGGCCTTGGCCGCGGGGCGCGATCTCTTGTTGATCCCGATCGTGCTGGTGGGAACCCTGAATCGTGAGACCACCTTGATGCTGCCCGCAGTATACATGCTGGCACGCTGGGGAGATGTCCGGCCGCGGCAGCTGGTGCTCAGGACCGCGCTGCTGGTAGCGTGCTGGGCTGGAGTGTACGGAGCCCTTATCGCCGGCTACGGCATCAAGAAGACCTACGTTGATATGATCATGGTGGGGCGCAACCTGGGCAGCTGGCGACCCCCTGTCCACGTCGCATTGCTCTTTGGAATGGGCTGGGTTCTAGCATTCGTTGGTCGCTCGAGGGCGCCGAATTTCCTCAAGCGTACCATCTGGCTCGTGCCGCCCTACATCATTTTCCATTACGTCACTGCCATTGTTCTCGAGGTGCGGCTCTTCCTTCCCCTCGCTCCGATTGTCATACCTTTGTCGATCATGGTACTGTTTCCCGAGACCACGATCACTCTATGCGATCGAAGTGTTCAGGCGATGGATAGGGCGGCACAGGCACATACCGAACACGAAGATCGGGCATGTAGCTCGAAGGAGCGACTAGATTGATGCTCCAGGTACCATCGAAGAGGATGCCAAATGCTGACCCACGGTGGGCAGCAATCACAAGGAGGCACACTGTGAATATCGCACGGCTCGTGACGGTCGCCGTGACGTTGGCGGGAGTGACCGCATTGATCCTGGCAGCCACATTCGCATCGGCTCAGGAACTGAAGCCCATCAAGCTGCCTGCGCCCCAGATGACGGGTGGCAAGCCCTTGATGGATGCCCTGAAGGAACGTCAGACTATCCGCGACTACACAGCTGACAAGCTCTCACCGCAGGTGCTCTCCAATCTGCTCTGGGCCGCCTTCGGCGTCAACCGTCCGGCCGATGGCAAGCGCACGGCGCCATCGGCGGTCAACTGGCAGGAAATTGATATCTA
>DATKKY010000127.1:0-7581 GCA_035542695.1 bacterium
AACACCGATATGCTCTTCCCCGGCAAGTACACTTATACGTGCAGCACCGCCGAGGAGATCAAGCCCCACCTGCTGGAGGATCTCGAGGCGGCCTTCGCCAAGGAAGTTCAGCCCGGCGACGTCATCTTCGCGGGTTCCAACTTCGGGTGCGGCAGCTCCCGCGAGCAGCCGACTGTGGGACTCAAGTCGGTCGGCATCAAGGCCGTGGTGGCCAAGAGTTTCGCGCGTATCTTCTACCGGTCGGCCATCAACCAGGGGCTGATCCTGATCGAGTGCGGCGAGGCAGTCGATGCCTACAAGCCGGGCGATGCCGTGGATGTCAATCCCGAGGCTGGCACCATCAAGGTGGCTGGGCGTGAATTCCGATTCCCCAAGCTGCCTCCCGAGATCATCGCCATCAGGGACGCCGGCGGGCTCCTGGCCTATGTCCGTAAGGAATTGAATGAAAGGGGGACCCCGTAATGGCAAGGAGTGAAGCGGGGAGAAAAGGTAAAGAAGTAAGGTCCGACTGCTGGATCGCGGTCGAGGAGAAGTCTTCCGGCGGGATCTCGATCGCGTTCAAGTCTAAGGTCGCGAGCATGTATGGCGCAGCCTTGAAGGACATGATCACCACCGGACTCAAGTTCTTCGGGATTGAGCACGCTGCGGTTGAATTTGAAGACGCCGGGGCGCTGCCCTTTACGGTGATGGCCCGCATCGAAACCGCGGTTCGCCGGATGCGACCTGCCGAGAAGCGCGAATTCCTGCCTGACATGGCTCCGAGGTGCACTTACGGCACCCATCGCGAGCGGATGCGCCGCTCCCGCCTGTATCTGCCGGGCAATGAAGCCAAGTTCATGATCAATGCGGGACTGCACAAGCCCGACGGCGTGATCCTTGACCTCGAGGACAGCGTCCATCCTTCGGAGAAGGACTCGGCGCGCGTCCACGTCCGGAACGCGCTCCGCCAGATTGACTTCACGGGGTCTGAGCGCATGGTGAGAATCAATCAGGGCGAGCTTGGCTTCACTGATCTCGATTTCATAGTGCCGCACAACGTCCATATCATCCTGATTCCTAAGTGCGAGAGCGCCGAAGAGGTCAAGGCGATCGATGCGCACATCGCCGAGATCAAGAAACAGCATAAGGTCAAGGCTGACGTCTTCTTGATGCCCATCGTGGAATCCGCGCTGGGAGCTATCAAGGCTTACGAAATAGCGGCGGCCTCGCCCAACGTCGTGGCTCTCACGATCGGCCTGGAGGATTACACCGCCGACATCGGCACGCGGCGCACCAACGAGGGCCGGGAGAGCTTCTGGGCCCGCGCCCAGGTGGTGAACGCTGCCCGCGCCGCCAAGGTCCAGCCCATCGACACCGTCTTTTCAGACGTAAGCGACATGGAAGGCCTCCGCGCGAGCGTGCTCGAAGCCAAGTCGCTCGGCTTCGAGGGCAAGGGCTGCATCCATCCGAGACAGATTGAAGTGATCAATGATGCCTTCGCGCCGACCGAGGACGAGATCAAGCGCGCTAAGGCGATTGTGGTCGCCTATGACGAGGCTCAGGCTAAGGGCCTGGGAGTTGTCAGCCTGGGCAGCAAGATGATCGATCCGCCCGTTGTAAAGCGAGCCCTCCGCACCGTGGACTTGGCGGTGGCTTCAGGCAAGTTGGCGGAGAACTGGAGGGAGACCAAATGAAACTGGACTTAGTCAAGAATGCCGTGGGCCGCATGGTCCCGACCGTGGTGAACGGCAGGGACGAGACCCCCTACCTGGGCGTCGGCAAGTACTCGCCCAAGGGAAAGAAGGCAGCGCCGCCGATCGCGTCGACCAAGGACTATCCGCCGAGCGGCAACAAAGTAGTGAAGGATCTCCGCACAGCCTTGGAGCAGGTCGGTCTTAAGGACGGCATGACCATCTCCACTCATCATCATTTCCGAAACGGCGATCTGGTCGGCAATCAGATCTTCGACGCCGCCGCTGCGATGGGCATCAAGGACCTGAAGTGGTTCCCGAGCGCTTCCTTCCCCTGCCACGCTCCGCTGATTAAGTACCTGGACAATGGCGTGATCCACCACATCGAGGGCAGCATGAACGGGCCGCTCGGTGAGTACACTTCCCGCGGCAAGATGACCAAGGGACTCGCCGTGCTCCGGAGCCATGGGGGCCGATACCAGGCCATTCAGGACGGTGAAGTCCACGTCGATATCGCCGTGATTGCGGCGCCGACTGCCGATCCCTTCGGCAACGCCAATGGGGTCACCGGACCCTCGGCGTGCGGCTCGCTCTTCTTCGCGCTGGCTGACTCCCAGTACGCTGACAGGGTGATCGTAGTCACCGACAACCTGGTGCCCTTCCCCTGTGTGCCCTGGCAGATTCAGGGCAACTACGTGGATGCCGTCGTGGTGATCGACAAGATCGGCGACCCGGCCAAGATCGTTTCCGGCACCACTGAGATTACGAAGAGCCCCGACCGGCTCTTGATTGCCGAACTGACGGCCAAGTTCGTGAAGCAGGCGGGCATCCTGAAGGACGGCTTCTCCTTCCAGGCTGGCGCCGGCGGTACCTCGTTGGCCTTCGCCATCTTCCTCAAGGACATGATGAAAGAGGCCGGCATCAAGGCGCGATTCATTCGCGGCGGCAGCAACAAGTACCTGGTCGAGATGTTGGAGGAAGGACTAACTGATTACATCTTGGACGGCCAGACCTTCGATTTGCACGGCGTGCGATCGATGCGGGACAACCCGCGGCACGTGGCCACGAGTCCCTTTACCAGCTATAACTACCACGGCAAGGGCAACTTCGGCACCATGGTGGACTGCGTGGTGCTGGGTGCGACCGAAGTGGACGTCAACTTCAACGCCAACGTGGTGACCCACTCCGACGGTCTCCTCTTGCACGGCATCGGCGGTTGGCAGAACTGCCTCTTCTCGGGCTGCACCATTCTGCCCATCCCATCGTTCCGCGATCGCATCCCGGTGCTTTTGGATGAAGTGACCACGCTCTGCGGTCCAGGCGAGCTAATCGACGTGATTGTGACCGAGCGTGGCATCGCCATCAATCCGCTGAGGAAGGACCTGATCGATGCCGTCAAGGGGTCGGATCTTCCCATCCGGTCGATCCAAGACATCAAGGCGGAAGTCGAGGGAATTTGCGGCGGCAAGCCCGCGCGGGCCAAGGTCAAGGACAACGTGGTGGCAGCGATCAAGTGGGTTGACGGCACCGTGATCGACAGCGTGCGGGAAGTGGAATAGCCAGAAGTGGACCGGTGAACCAGGGACGCAACACCGGTTGACGTGCAGCACCCATCGGCCTAGAACATCGGCGTCGGTACGCGCCCCCATCCAGTACCGGGTCCTAACGAATGGACGCCTAGCAGGACCAGGTTGTGGATATCCACATCGACAAAGAACAGTGGCACTCGAGTCGTGTTGATGCCGAAGGTGAACCCTCTCGTGCTCCGGGGCCGAGCGGAATCAAGGCGCAAGAAGATAAGCCGACGGACGACGCCCCCCGCAACGGGGCTCGATACGGCCGCTCCCATATCGTGCTGCATCATCATGCACCCGCCCTCGAGATGGCGGAAGGGATGGAAAATCCAATCGGCGATCATCGCAATCGTTTGATGATGTTCGTAGAGGCGCCACTCAGGGCCGGTATCGGCGATCATTCCCTGCATTACGTACTGCTGCGGGATTAGATAAGCCAAGACAGGACCGGCGCTGCGGTCAAGCTCGGCCTTCACCTCGGGCAAGTCGAGCACGCCAGCCATCCGGTGCTCAAGCATGACCGAATCGCCCGGTAGGATGGTCATCGCCGTCACGCGCCCCTGCGACCACAATGGCAGCCGGGCGATCGTGTAGGCACGAAGGGCAAACGCACCCCCCACGACTACCACGACGACTATGGCATAGCCGAGAAGCCCACGGGCCACCGACGAGTGCGGGAAGGGCATGGCAGACGCGGCCCGCTCAAGTCCCCGGGGCACGAACATGCCCGTCCGGGCCATGTATTGGCGGTACTGGTCGCCGAAGTCGTTGACCATCCTGCGCTCCTCGTCTCGTGCCAGGAGATAATAGAGCCCCACCATAACCACCCACAGCACGATAGTAAGAAAGCGCGGCCAGAGGATTGCCAAACCCAAGCCCGCCGCTCCCAATGCGAGGTACTGCGGGTGACGAATCCATCGGTAGAGACCACCAAGAGCCGGACCCCGACGAAGAAGCTTGTGGATGTACACCTGGCCGGCGCAGACAAAGAAGACAGCCATTCCACCCACGAACAAGACTGAGCCGGCGACCCGGATCACCTTGAGAAGCAACCCTGGAGGCAGCACCATGTGCGGCAGGAAGAACGCCGCCAACCACCGTGTGGTCGGCCACCGGGCCAAGAAGAGCAGTACGGGGTTGAAGACGGCGTAGAAGAAGATCGCAAACGGGCTGATCATAATCAGCACCTCGAGAGCGATGATGAAATAGAGCACGATGACGCCTTTGAAGAGCCCGCCGGATCTAGCCACTGATAAACCTCCCGTCACCGCACCTCGAGCCCGTTCTCGTGAGGTGCGAACCACTGGCACGCGCATCCCCATAGGTAATGCAACTGATTGGAACAGGGGAGGTTCCTTGCTGACACTTCCTCCCAGTGAGAGTGTCTTTCATGCAGGCCAGTACCAGAAATCAACCGATTCGTGACAGCCTGAACGTGACGACACCGTGGGGGCAAATGATATCGAAAGGATCCTTGACATCAGATCCCCTTGGAGTAACTGCCATCGCCAATCGCGTGGAGTTCAGCGCACCCATGGCTTGACAGCATATGCCCACTGGCGCAGGGGTACGCCCGTTGAGCTCATAGGCTTCGCCCTGCTTTGTCTTGGCCACTCCAGGGCAAATACCGGTATCAGTTCTAACGGCTACGGCTTCGCACTTGACATGATTGAACATGCGTTATCCTTTCTTCCCTCGGCCGTGCGCCTTCGTTGAGGGCCTCTGAGCTCTGCACTCTCTGAGAAGCTTAGCAGGACACTTGGTGGTTCCCTTGCTGGCCGGTGGAGGGCTGGCCCAACCCCCAAAGACCTTCGCCAGGGATTTCCCGCAAGAATCAAGTGCAAAGGCATCTAGCTGGTAGTGCATCCAGTAGCCTGTCTTCGTGGCCTTCACAAGACCTGCTTCCTTGAGAACTCTTAGATGCTGGGAGGCAGCCGGTTGAGTCATCTGCAACCGCTCGGCTATTGCCTTCACGCACTGAGGGTGCTCTTTGAGTAGCATAAGGATGTTGATCCTTGACTCCGAAGACAGCGCCCTGAAGAAGCGAACTTGGTCCTGCATCGCGTGTCCCTCCGAAGCTAGTTCTACATAATCTCCTGCGAATATACTAATATACTTTTGGGGTGTTGTCAAGAACCGGTCCATGGCAGCGCACCATTTTGCTCAGGTTAAGTGGGTTGACGGCACCGTGATCGACAGCGTCCGGGAAGTGGAATAGGCCTACGAGGTCCAGGCCGGTATGTGGTTCTCAACCGACCAGGTGCCATTGGCCTTGGTCATGAGGTAGAAGTCTCCGCCACCGCACAAATAACCGCAGTATGTACTATAATAGACTAGCGCCCTGTCTCCCGAGGCATTGAAGCCAACCCGGGAGAGGTTGGCCACAAACGGGGCCTGGGGAAAGTCCTGGTGAAAAAGCTCCCACCCGCCATCGTGGAGGATTTCGCTGAGCTGCTCGGCACTCAAGAGAGCTACGGGGACGCTTAGGGTGAAGCGCGACTCTATCGGGTAAGCGCCGGTATTGCTGACCGCGAAATCAGTTGCCATGTCATCTGACACCCCGGGCATGTGCTGCTGGATATAGTCCGCAATCACTCGCGGATCAGTCTCGGAGACGAGTGCGAGGCTGGTGCGATCCAGAACGACCACCTGGCCCACCTGGGATCCCAGGGGATCAATGGATTCCTTTTGGATAAGCGCCGAGTACAGGGCGTACTCCTCGGGCTGTACTCCACGGCAACCGACAGTGAAATCCTGATCGTGGAAATCGCGGTGGATACCTTGGTACCGTTTCACCTGCGGCTTGCCATCGCAGCCCGCTGGCCCGGTCACTTCGAAGGTGAGGTCGCACTCCGGCACATTGAGGAGATAGTGAGCTGGGTCACTCCAAACGGCCTCGAACCAGCGGCCTTGGGTTTCGCGCAGGTCCATTTCCCAGCCGCCCACCGTCCACGCTGTGCCGTCCGGGTTGCGCAGATAGCCCTCGATCGTATAGAACCTGCCCGCATGGCCCCAGAAGTTGTGTGCCTCAGGTTTGTCGGCCCTCTTTGTGCGCTCGAAGTCGGCGTAGTCAAAGTCAAAACAGTAGCCGGGCCGGCTTACCCGGATAGTAGTCCTGGCGTCGGCCGCATCAAGGCAAACCAGATAGTGACCGTCGTGATCGGTACGAACGCTGAAATCAGCCACGAACTCGCACGGCCACCATTGAGGCGATGGGCAGCACCAGGCAACAGGCCGATCTATGTCGACCTGGATCGTCGCTCCCTCCACAGGATTCCGCGAGAGGTCGCGAACGTATCCCTCCACGGACCAGAACTTCTGCTCGTGGTCGATGTCGCAACCAGCGGCAAGAACCACGAGCGCAACCAGGATGGAACCCGCCAGTCTCATAGAGCCTCCGACCTAACTATACCCAAGGCTGGGGGAATTGGGGGACGCAATGTGAATTGTCGCGCAGCTCTGTGACAGCGCCGGAGCTGGCACAAGCGGGAGGAGGAATTTACATGGTCAGTATTACGCTTCCCGGGTCGCCCGCTGATTCTCGCGCTCCCGCTTGAGGGTGCTCCGGTGGCGCTTCGCCTGGAGCCGCCGCTCGACGGATTCCCCCGTCGGCCGCGTGCGCCTGCGCCGTCTCGGCTTGCGGCTCGCCTTCTCGATGAGCCTCGCCAGCCTCTCGAGTGCATCCTGCCGGTTGGCCCCCTGAGTCCGGAACCGCCGGGCCTCAATCGTGAGCACCCCCTCCTGCGTCACTCGGCTACCGGCAAGCGCGACCAGCCGCGCCTTCACTTCGTCCGCCAGCGACCGCGACCGCCCGACATCAAACCTTAGCCGAACCGCGGTCGCAACCTTATTGACGTTCTGCCCGCCCGGGCCGGAAGCGCGGCTGAATTCGAAGGTGATCTCATCGGCCGGCGGTAGGAAACTGGATCGCGAGCGGCCCGCGGGGTTTGCGCCCCGGGCGCTCCCCGCCCGTCGCGGCCGTACCACTCGGTTCACTGGATCTTCTTGACCTCGCTCTTGAACATCTCAACGTAGGGGTCAGGCCGCGTGAGATCGCCGAACGCCGACATCGCGTCGGCCTTGCAGCCCCCGGCGCAGCTAGTCGCCAGCTGGCAGTCGCGGCAGAAGGTGGGCACCGCATCGCCGAACTCCCCGACTTCCGGGCTCCGCGCGATCTCGTTGAAGGACTGCTCCACGAGATTGCCGAGAATGATCTTGGAGCGATTGCACATCCGCAGGTTGCCCGCAGGGTCGATGGCGAAGTACGACCCATCGCTTTCCGGGTCATTGAGAGGACAGAAACCCGAATAGACCTTCTCGTACTGGGAAAGGTCCAC
>DATKKY010000128.1:0-4634 GCA_035542695.1 bacterium
CAACATCGCAGGGCCCGGGAGAGCGGTCCGATGCGCGAGCCTTGCCGAATGCGCCGCCGCGGAACCCGATATTCTCTTGATTGCAGGTCATGCCGTCTTCGCATCTGTCTACGTGGACTCGCTGGCTTTGCTCTGGACGAACCGGATGGGGCTCAATGCCGCCATCATCGATGCAGCGTCCATCTCGACCACCAGCCCCGTGGTGCTGCGCGACTTCATCAAGAGCCTCTATGACTTGAGATGCGCCGAGCACTTTGGCGACGGCCATCTTGGATTTGTCGTTCTCCTGGGCGACGCGTACGAGGATGACGATGCCACGACGATGGTGATCGATTACGACGGTTACGGGGGCACCTCCGAGGCCTCTGATCATTTCTACGCCTGTGTGTCGGGCAGCGATGACTTCGAAGACCTGATGCTCGGCCGGATACCGGTGGGCGACGTGCAGGAATTGGCTTCCTACTACGTAAAGCTGCGCGGATATACTCCCGTCCCCGCCGAGGATTGGTCGCACTCTTTGCTCTTCGCAGCAGGCTGTTTCTTCGCCAGCAAGGCTGATTACGTGGACCTCTTTGAGTCAATGGCCGCTGATGTTCCCAGCGACTACAGCATTTCCAAATGGTACAGATATGATTACCCCGCCACCACGTCCGGGGACATGACCGCTTGCCAGGCAATGACCGACTCTCTCAACAAGGGCTTCCTGATTGCTCTGTACGCCGGCGACGGTGACAAGTGGGACTGGGGTGGCTCGACCAAGCGGGCTTTCAGGAGCTCCTACATAGCCGGGCTGACCAACCTGTCGCACCTTCCGATTGTGCTCTCGATCGCCTGCAGCAACGGCTGGTTTGACAACAAGACTCAGCTCTATGGAGACCTCGGCGTGGACTGCTTCGCGGAGCGCATGCTGGTGACTCCAGCCGGCGGCGCAATAGGCTGCATTGCTGCTTCACGCGACGTCGGTGGAGGCGCGGCGAAGACCTTCGCGCCCGAGATAATCCGGTCAGCGTTTGCGAATGGGTCATCCTTCCTGGGCGAACTGATGCTGGAAGCCAAGACCCGTCACCTCTTGAACCTTGGTAGCGTGGCCTACGTCAGGCAGTTCAACCTGTTCGGTGATCCTTGCCTGAACTTCGTCTCCAACCAGTACTCGATATCCGCTCCGGATTTGGTCATCAGGCCCTACCACGTGAGGTTCTCTTCGGAGTTTCCAATACCGACGGCCCCGCTCCAGGTCAGCGCCGACCTGTGGAATGCGAGTGGAGTTGCGATCTCATCGACGGCAGTGGGATTGTACTCCGGCCGTCCGGATTCCGGCGGGGTGCTCCTCACTACCGCGAGACTGAACAACCTGTACCCCTGGGAAAAGCGCACGGTCACCTTCGACGTCCCTCATTCCACCTCGGGCAATCACGAAATCAGCCTGGTTGCTGATCCGTATAACTCTCTTTCCGAGGCCGACGAGACCAACAACACCGTGGTTGAGAGTGTCTATGTCTATCCTTGCCAGGACGGGTTCCCGCTCAAGGTCGCCGACAATGTCAAAGGTCAGGTGATCGCTGATCTGGACGACGACGGCGACCCCGAGATTCTTGTGATATCCGGGGGCAGCATGGCTCAGGCGATAGACCTTGACGGCCACACCATCTGGGTCAGGAAGGACCTCGGACAGACCCTCAGTTACCCCGGCCTGGAGCCTGCAGCTGCCGACCTGAACGGAGATGGCACGATCGAGTGCGTCATCCCGATCAAGTCAGGCGTGGTGGTCGTAGATGGAGCGACGGGCGCGACCAGATGGCAGAAGTACACCGACTATTCCTGCCTTTCGCCGATGATTACCGACCTCGATGGAGACGGCTCCTTCGAGGTGGTCACGGGTACCTTCTCAGCCGGAGGCCTCTCCAAACTGGTCGCTTTCGATGCATCAGGCACTGCCCTGTGGACCTACAGCGTGCCGGGCAGTGGCTCGAGACTGACTGGCCTGGTGGCCTGCGATGCTGACCTGGATGGCAAGAAGGACTTGGTGTATAGCACTTCCACAGGCACGGTGGCCTGTCTCGCTTGCAACACCGTGCCCCCGACAGTCGCCTGGACGCGAGTGCTTTCCACCCAAGCTGTGACGTCCCTGGTCGCAGGCGACCTCGAGAGAGACGGCCGGATTGAGATCGTTGCTGGCCATGACACCACGATAACCATTCTTAATGCCGTGGGAGGCGCCGTCAAGAACCAGATAAGGGTTTCCCCGTGCCAATGGAGTCTGTCCCTCGGGGACGTCGATGGCGATCAGAATCTCGAGATCATATGCAGCTCAAGCTGTGGGGAGATCGGCGAGATTGACGGTGGCGTCATGACCTTGGACCTGCCGATCCAGGCCACGCCTCACGGTGCCCCGGTCCTGGCCGATCTGGACTCCGACAACCAGAGCGAGATCATTTTCGGCGAAGAGGAGGGCTTGCTCAGAATCATCAAGCTGGATGGAACCAACGTGATATCCCCGATGCCGCTCAAGGGCCCTTGCCTGGCGACTCCGGTCGCTTGCAACATTGACGGGGACCCCGCGGTTGAAGTGGTGGCCGGCTCAGTCGATTCCGTGCTCTTTGTTGTCGACCTGGCGAGCCAGGGAAAGGGCGTCGAATGGTCCTGTGATGGGGGATCGCCGATGCGGACCAGCCTGCATGCCCAGCCGCTCTTCGGCGACTTGTCGGGTGATATGTGCCTCAACGGCCGGATCGATGTGGTCGGCGATGTTAATGTCGCCTCAGGCAAGACCCTGACTTTCGAACGGGGCTCCGATGTCCACCTTGTGACCGACCAGGTTTCTCAGACCGGCTACGCACCTGGGCAGTGCGAGATCACCGTCAATGGCGCTTTGATTGTCCGGGGGACCCGCTCGGAGAGAGTAAGTTTCGCCCCGGCTGCCTACCTTCCGGTCAAGAACTCCTGGCAAGGCATTACGCTCGTGCCGGGTTCGTCAGGTTCATTCACGCAGGCCGCCTTCTCAGGAGCAGTCGCAGTGATAGACTGCCAGACGTCCGATGCCCACGTGTCGGAGTGCGCTTTCGACAACTCCTCAATGGGAGTCAAGACCGTCTCGGCCTCGCCGCTGATTGACAGCAACACCTTCACTGCCGACGACTACGGTATCTCAGCGAGCGGTGGGAGCCCCACTATTGTCAACAACACGGTCACCGCTAACATCTACGCGGGAATCACCATCTCCAGCTCATGTTCGGCCACGCTCGAATCCAACACCGTGAGCGGTGTCAGCCAGGGAAGTGGGCTGGCTGTTTACTCCTCTTCTCCGGCCGTAGGCCGGAACAATAAGCTTGAGTACAATTCCCAGGCCGGCATCTATCTCAGCAACAGCTCGCCGACTATAGACTCCTGCTGGGTGGCCTACAATGGGGACTGCGGCATCAAAGCGGCCTACTACTCGAATCCGGTTGTCGCCCATACTTCGATAGTTGGGAACAAGTATGGGGTTGGCGTGTACATGAACTCCAATCCAGTGCTCGGAGACACCCTGGCTGGGCTCGGTGGAACCAACGACATACGTCAAAACACGTTCCAGGTGTTCAATAGAACGTCGATCAAGATCAAAGCCCAGCACAACTGGTGGGGCGGGACGCCTGGGCCCTCGATGTTTGTCGGGCAAGTCGACTACTCGGGGTGGCTCCCCACTTCGCCCGCCGGCGTGAACCCCGGGACCGTGGATGGCCAACTTGTCGATGCTCTCTATCCCAATCCCTTCTCCCGGTCTGTGAGAATGAGCCTCAATCTAAGTTCCGGCGATCTGCCGGTCACCGTCGAGATCTTCGACTGCCGCGGCAGGCTCGTCAGGAAACTGCTTTCCGGCGGCAGCGCTGGCAGGGTAAGCCTAGTGTGGGACGGGACCGACGAGTTCGGAAGCCGGGCCGCAAGCGGGGCCTACTTCGTGACTGCAGCCTCCAGGACTCGCTCCCAGACGAGCAAGGTCGTTCTGCTTAAGTAATGCGCTTGAGGCGCCCTCAGGATTTTAGCTCCCGGTCAAGCATGGCGCTTACCAGCTCGGGATTGGCGCGCCCGCCGGTTGCCTCCATTACCTTGCCGACCAGAAAGCGAAACGCCCTGGCTTTGCCTTTCCTGTAGTCCGCAACGCTCGAGGTGTTCTCTGCGATTACCGCCCTGACGTAAGCGAGCAACTCCTTCTCGTCGGTGATCTGGGCGAGGCGGTCCCGCTCCACTATTGCACGGGCGCTTCCCCCTTTGTTTACAAGTTCCTCGAATACTTGCTTGGCAAGCTTGCCGCTTATCGTGCCCTTCCGAACCAAGGCCAAGAGCTCCGCGAGACCTTGGGGCGACACTTGAAATCGGTCTATCCCGATCTTCTGCTGGCCGAGCACCCTCAGGACTTCAGTCATGATCCAATTGCTCGCAGCCTTGGGATCTCCGGCTAGCCGCGAGGCCTCGTCATAGTAGTCAGCCAGTGCTCTGCTGGAGACCAGCACACCCGCGTCGTACTCCGGAAGCCCATCGGCCTCAATCAACCGACGCTCGCGCTGGTGAGGCAGTTCCGGCAACAGCTGCTCAAGGGAACCCGCAGCTTGCCCGCCGATACTAAGCCGCACCAGGTCCGGCTCGGGGAAGTACCTGTA
>DATKKY010000129.1:0-2012 GCA_035542695.1 bacterium
AGGCGCTGAACGCCGAGCTGACAGCCGCTGGGTGGCTGGACCAGGCACGTCAACGACAACGTGAACGACGCCTGGCATTTTCGGCCAAGAGTGCTTTGGCGGGCGTTGCTCTCCTAATCGGGGGCCTGGTGGTTGGCGCCGACTTCCCGACCCCGGCGGGGAGCGGTTTGGGGGTGGCGCTGGCGCTCTGCGGAATCCTCGGATTGGTTTTGAGTTTAGGAGCATTAGGCCTGGGCAACGCGTTCTCCGCCTTTTCGGAGCAAGGCGAAGTGGCGGCGGCAGAGTGGAAAGGCTTCGCGTTATTTCTGAAGCAGGTAGCGCGAGGGCAAAAGCCCCGGCCGGCATCGTTTGAGGCTCATCTTCCGCTCGTGGTCGCGCTGGGGTTAACCAAGGACCTGCGCCAGTCTCGGCAATCGCTGCCTCTCTGGTTCAGCGCCCTGGCAACCCTGCGCGAGACGGGCGATTGGGGCGCGAAGCTGGCCCAGGCCATGCCTGTGACCATCAGTGACACAGAGCCGACCGAGGCGCTGCCCACGGAGAACTCTGGGCATTGAAAGAACAGGCATAGCCGGAGAGACGAGTATGGTCCTAAGCCTAATGGAGGAGCTGCTCCTCCTCGCCTTGCGGGAAAAAGGCGAGAAGGGCCGCGTCAAGTTCGGCGGAGTTGATCTGAGGTATGGGCTAGCCGCGGCTGCACTCGCCGACCTCAGCCTTCAAGGCAAAATCGAGTGGGACAAGCATCAACAGGTGCGGGTGCTCGAGAAGATGCCGGGCTCTGATCCCCTCTTGAATGGCATCTTGGCCGAGCTGGCCAAAGTGCGGAAGCCCAAGAAGCTATCCTACTGGATCAACACGCTCGGTGAAAACGGCAAGCAATACCAAAAGCAGATCATTGCCAATTTGGTGACTAAAGGCTTCTTGCAGGTCGAGGATGGCCGTTACCTGTGGGTCATCCCCTATCAAGTCTATACCCAGACCAACGCTTCCGCCAAGTATCAAGTAAAACACCGCCTGCGCGCCATCGTGCTGGCAGGTGAAAAGCACGACGAATATGCGGCGGCCCTGTTGAGCCTGGCCCAGGCCATCGATCTGCTCGATCACGTCTTCACGGTTGACGAAATCAAATCTGCGCGCAAACGGGTGCAGACACTTGTCCAAGACGACGCCGTCGGTGCCGCCGTAGCAGAAGTGCTGCAAGACATCGCCGCGGCGGCTACGGCTGCGGCTCTGGGCGCCATCTCAACCTAGTCACTGTCTATGCCACGCAAAAACTGGGCTTTCTTTGTTGTCTATGTCTTCGTGGGCCTTAGCACCTTCGTCAGCACCCTGGCCTTACCCGGCCTGCGTGAAAATCGCTGGCTGACTTTCGCACCTGTACGCGACCTGGTCCTGGCAGCCGTATCGCCGCCCGTGGAAATATCCGTGCTCTACTCCACCGAAAAGGATGCCTGGCTCAAGGAGGTCGTGGCCCGCTTCCAGGCCGAGGGCCACACGCTCGACGGCCGCCCCATCAAGATCAAACTGAAAAGCCTGGGATCGCGCGAGATATACCTGGGCGTGCTCAACGGCACCGAGAAGCCCGACCTCATCAGCCCGGCAGGCTCGCTGCAAATCTCCATCCTGCAGGACCTGTCGGTCAACCAGTTCGGGCATCCCGTGGTGAATCTCGCCGATACGGCTGTCTGTCGCTCGGTGCTGCGCACGCCGCTGGTGTTGGTCGCCTGGCGCGAGCGCGCCGACGTCTTGTGGGGCGCGAACCCCGCCAGCGAGATGTGGAAGCAGCTACACGATGCTTTGCTGGACCCCCAAGGGTGGGATAGCTATGGCCATCCCGACTGGGGCTACATCAAGTTTGGCCACACCAATCCCCTCAAATCGAATAGCGGCTTCATGGCGATTGTGCTCATGGCCTACAACTACTTCGACAAGACGAGCGGCCTCACCTCCAAAGATGTGCTGGATCCCGGCTTTCAGAAATGGTTCAGCGAGATTGAAGGCACGATCTCGAACTT
>DATKKY010000130.1:0-10659 GCA_035542695.1 bacterium
GATTACGAGGAGAAGCACGGGCTTGTCACCCACAACGAGCCGACCACACCCGAAGTGCTTGAGCGGCGGCTCAAGCACGTTATGAATCCCCTGACCGGGCTTGACGTGGTCCGCACCAATCTGATCAAGCAAATGGACATCAAGGATGGCGCGGTCCGCGTTGTGATTGACCTGCCGCGCGACCATCAGTTTGCCAAGGCCATGGGCGAGGACATCGAGGAGAAACTCAAGTCCCTGTGGGACGTAAAATCGGTCACGATCGAATTCACGGAGTGAAACGGAGGAAATGCAGGATGCGTGGCATGAGAGGATCGGGGGGCCGCGGCACGCTGGCGGTCGTCGTGGCCCTCGGCGCGGTTGCGCTGGTCGCTTTCGTGGGGTGCGCGAAGCCAAAGACGGAAAGTGCTCCGGTCGGCCGAGTGCTGATGGGTCAGGCTCTCTTCGAGGCCAAGTGCGCCTTCTGTCACTACGTTGACCGGGAAGAGACCAAGATCGGTCCAGGGCTCAAGGGCGTGCTCGCGCGGCCCGCTTTGCCCGCGAGCGGCCGGCCCGCGACCGCGGACAACATTCGATCGCAGCTTGCCTCCCCCGTCGGCAAGATGCCGGCCTTCACCTCCCTATCCCAGCAGGAGATCGCCGACCTTCTGGCGTACTTGAAGACCTTGTAACCGGCAGGCTGCGTGACCTCCGGATTGGGAAGATGGCCAACAGGCATTTTGGCAATATCGGCGACATTTGGAAGCACCTGCCGCTGGCGGAGATCCTGGCGCTCGAACTGCCCCACAACTACTGGGAATCCCACGCAGGCTCGGCCTCGTATCCGCTCGTGCCATCTCCTGAGCGGGCCTACGGCGTCTCGGGCTTCCTCGAGCGGGCGGGCCGCCGCGAGCAGCTCGCTGGATCCCGATTCTCCCTTCTGCTGGATGATCTCGCGGGGAAGAGCCCCACGCTGGATCGCTACCCCGGGTCCCCGCTTATTGCCATGATGACCCTCGGAGCTGGCGCCAGTTATCTCTTCTGTGACCTTGACGGCGCGAGCCTCTTGACCCTCGAGGAGAGCGCCCGTTCGCTGGGAATCGCGCCCGGTCATGTGAGGTGCGTCGCTCGTGACGGCGTCGCGACGGTGCTCCAAGCTGCCTCGCGTCTCAGCAGAGCAGAGGCTGCGCAGACTCTAGTCTTGATCGATCCCTTTGACCTTGAACTTCCGCCCGGCGGCTCCCCAGCCGGAGAATCAGCCGCCGGACCGGGGCCCGTGGAGCTGCTTTGGCAGATGGCGACTCTCGGAGCCAGGGCAATTTTGTGGTACGGCTTTGATTCATCTCACCAGCGCCAGGCGCGTCGGGAGCGGATCATGCGCGCCTTCTCGGACCACGGCGGCGAGACTTCGGCGACGAGCCTGTGGGTCGGCGAGATCAGCTTGAGATCGCTTGACCGGACCAGCTCCGCATGCTTTCCCGGCCTGGGCGGATGCGGAATAGCCTGCGCCAATCTGAGCGAAGAGGCCATCGCGACTTGCAGCGAGCTCGGACGGGAGCTCGCCGCCAGCTATGAGGATGCCGTGCTGCCTTCGGGCGGCAGCGGCGCCCTGGATTTTTCGAGCCTCCCCCAGACCGCTCGGCCAGCTTGGTGAACGCGGCCGAACCGTAGCGAAGTCCGGCCGGGCCTGATATGATCTCCCAAATAGACGAGGGGGACTAATGATGCCATCAGGGTCTCAGCGATGACCGCGGGTTCGAGTCTGCTGGGCGAGACTGCAGCGGTCACCACTGCCGCGCTCTGGACCGCGTGCGCGATTCTCTTCGCCTCCGCCGGCAGGCGGATCGGGGCCTTGAGCGTCAATGCCTACCGGATCGTTGTCGCGGTAGTGCTGCTGGGATCGGCTCACCTGGTGCTCAAGGGCTCTCCCATTCCCCACGCGACCGGTGCTCAGTGGTTTTACATGGGCCTGAGCGGGGTGATCGGGCTTGCCCTTGGCGATTTCGGATACTTCGGCGCGCTGGTCTTGATTGGCCCCAGACGGGGCGTGCTCCTGCTGTCGATGGCACCGATCTTCTCATCGGTGATGGGCTATCTGCTGCTCGGCGAGGTGCCGAGCGCATGGAACTTGATGGGCATCGCGCTGGTCCTGGGGGGTGTCGCGGTCGTGATCTTGGATGAGAATGTCCATGAGCGCGAGATATCGCCGACGCGGAAGCACGCGGTCTATGGTGTGCTATGCGGTCTGGCCGGATCGATGGGGCAGGGGATTGGGTTAGTGGTATCCAAGTATGGGATGATGGTGGCTGGCGGCCGGGGCATGCCTCCGCTCAATCCTCTTTCGGCGACTCTGATCCGAATGGTGGTCGCGGCCGCCTTCGTCTGGCTGACGGTGGCCATCTCCGGTAAGCTGGGCGGTGTGCTCGCGGCCCGCCGCAACAGCCAGGCGATGCTCCGGATCGTCGCTGGGGCGGCCAGTGGGCCTTTTCTCGGAGTGTGGCTCTCGATGGTGGCCGTGACCTATACGGTCGCCGGAGTCGCTGCGACGCTTATGGCCCTGATGCCGGTGATGGTAATCCCGGTGCTCTGGCTGGTCTATCGCCAGCGGACCAGCTGGCGCGGCATCCTGGGTGCCGTGGTTACGGTGGCCGGCGTTGCGATTCTCTTCATGAAGCGGGGTTAGTGATCTTGCCCATGAAGAGAATCGTTCCCGAGTGATTCTCCCGGATCGCAAACAGGAAAGGCCGATTCACACGCATCTCGAAGTCATCAGGTGCCGAAGTAGTGCCGATCCCCACAGAAGTAACTGCGGCTGCCTCGGTCCCCTCTTCGTCCACCTTGACGAAGGTCTTGTGCTTCACCTGATTGATGTAAAGCTCGCCGTCGGCATGCATGCGGGTGAAGTCGGCGTTGTCGGGATCGAACGCTACTTCCATGCCCATTGCCTTGAGGACATCGTTGAGCACAGTTTCATATTTCAGCTGAAACTTGGGCATCTCGATCCTGCCGGGCTTCTCGGCCAGCGCGCTCGTCCACTGGTTCCAAGTGTCCTGGTCCAGACTGGCGATGAGCGAGTCAAGATCCACCGATGCCGCCGGCAGGAGAATCGTCATCGTGAAATAGCCGTCGCCATAAGGCAAGTCAATGATCTGGAACCTGTCGGTCGCGTGATAGCTGAAATTGGCGTTCTTGCCCGACTCGGGCCGCTGCATCATCCTGCACGGGGTTGTCGCTCCGCCGGGGAGCGTGAACTGGTCGTCCTTGGTAAGATCCGAATCGAACTCATAGGTCCAGGTGCCCTTGAAGTAGATAGCATTGATCAAGAACATGACAGTATAGGGATTGATCGGGTTGTCCACGATCTCCGTGATCTTGCCATTGGTCTTCTGGCTGACCCAAGCGTTGATCGTCGGAGCAGCGTTGGAGCTGCCAAAGTCCAGGCCGGTCGCCTGGGCGTCGAAATAGGTCCCGCAATCGCTGAGAAATGGCTGCTCAAATGCCCAACCGAGCTTGTACCAGATCGAATTGGCAATCTGGAATTGGACCTTGGGATCGAGGTTGACCAGGAAATCGATCAGGCTACGGTAAGACTGGTCGATCTCGGCCAGGGCCATACCTGAGAACCCCAGCGTGGACTCCATGGCGTCCGCGGTTGTGCCTGCGGCACCGTTCAAGGCCATGCCGAGGGCCATCGAGACGCTGGTCGGCGAGATGAAGACATTCTCGCCAGGTGAGTTCCCGACGATCTCCCTGAAGAGCTTGAGGCCGAAGACGTTATAGGCTGCAACAAGCTGATGCTCAGCAGGCGTCAAGCTCCGCGGTTCCCGCTTGCCCGGCGAGACAGGGTTGTCGCCGCAGCCTACAAGCGAGACCACGATGAGTGCGATAGCTACCGACGCGGGGATTCGTAACATGGCTCCACCTCCCTCTCCACACACAAACTCGCTCTGCTCCACCGGCTACTATATCATTCTCTGGCCCAACTGACCACCACAAATTCGGGCTCTTGGCCGCCGCCGTGGGGCCTAACTGCCGACTGCGTCACGGCCAGCGCCCCGGGCCTGGTTCATCACTTCATGGTTGTTGCGCACGTCGCCCGGCTCGTAAGCTCCGGGCGCCAAGATGGTGGCGAAGAGCTTGGCCTTGATGTACTCGAGGGCATCCGTGAACATGCCCACCACGTGCCGCCCGGTGGCGGCATCCGTGTCTCCCATCGGGACGGCGAGGATAACCCGCCGGCCCTCGAAGGTCTCCTTGCGGAGGGGCCCGCTGGCTTCGGCGAGCCAGCGGTCAACAAAGGCCTTAAGCTGTGCGCTGGGGCCCCACCAGTAGACTGGCGTCCCCAAGACCCAGACTGAGCTCGATCGCATCTTCTCAAGGAGCTCCTCCATGTCGTCAGTCTGCACGCACTGGCCGCTCCCTCGGCATGAGTAGCATGCCTGGCAGGGCGCAATCGCTAAATCGCCAATCATCACCTTCTCGACTTCGGCGCCAGCTTCTCGAGCACCACTCAGGATCTCGTCAACCAGGATTTCGGTATTGCCCCCCTGACGCGGGCTGCCGACGATGCCAAGCACTCGCGGACGCCCCGGCTTCTTCATGATCTCCTCCTTGGGTTCAACGTTCCACCTATTGGGACTGTACTTGAGCTGGGTCGCTGACTTCAATGGTAGATTTGCAGATGATCGAATCTTACCCGGCGGCACCCGAAAGGTTGCCGTCACCTTCGTTAGCCGTTACAATACCCTAGATGACACTGATCAATCCGAAGCCTCGCCTAGGCCCGAGCTCGAGCGCTCGACTCCTGCGGCCGGCACTCAAGGCGGCACGCTGTCTTGCTCGCCTATCGGTGGTCGCGCTCGTCGTATTGGCCGTGGGCTCGTCGGTCGCCCTGGGCTACCAGACCAAGCACGTGGTTCTGGTGATTATCGACGGCCTCAGGTACAGCGAGGGTCTTGGAGATCCAGAGCACAAGTACGTGCCGCACATGTATGCTTTGAGCCAGCAGGGTACCATCATTGAGCCTTTCCTCAACGACCGCTACACTTACACAGCCCGAGCGATCCCCGCGATTCTGTGCGGTGCCTGGACCGAAGTGCGCACGGTCTCGGGATCGGGGTGCACTGGTGGCGAAGTGACCTACTCTGAGCTCCCAACTTTGTTCGAGTACTACCGCAAGGATTTGTCGCGGCCGCCCAAGGACTGCCAGTATGTCCTTTTCGGCCCGACCACTCCGTGGAAGGCAAGCCTGGCCGAGGGCTATGGCCCTAAGTACTGGCCGGTTTATGACGACATGGGAACGAGCGACCTCGAAGTATGGGAGGAAGCTAAGCGGGTATTTACGGCGGATCACCCGTCGCTCTTGGTTCTCTATCTGTCACGGGTAGACCACTTCGCCCACACCGGCAGTTGGGCCTATTACACTCGGGCGATCCAGATGGCTGACAGCGTTGTCGGCTTGGTCTGGGATTTCCTCGAGAGCGATCCGTTCTACGCGGGAACTACCACCATGATGGTGACCAATGACCACGGGCGGCATACTAAGGACTTCTCAGGCCACGGCGACGACTGTGATGGCTGCCGGACCATCGAATTGCTGGCAGTCGGGCCGGACATCAAGCGCGACTGGGTCTCCCACGTTCCCCGCACGATCTGCGATGTAACCCCCACGATAGGCGAGCTCCTGGGCTTCCGCACCGAAAAGGCGACTGGCTCGGCAATGCAGGAGATCTTCGCGTCCAAGTAGGCTGCGCGAGGCCGCGATTGACGCTCGAGTCCGAGGTCTGGTATAATAGTGGCAACGGGCCGCCAGAGGCCCAATCCGGAGGGCGCTCGAGGCCAGGGCTTGCCCGGCGCCCCGGCGGACCACAGCGTGCAGTAAAGCTGCCAGCGAGGTTACCTCTATGCGTCATCCGTTGATCTTTGTGCTCGTGTTGCTGCCGGTTTTTGTAGTCGGCTTTCAAGGCTTGGTACCAGATGTGGCTGGCGCCAACGGTCTCAGCAGTCACGCTCGGATCACGCAGTTTCCTGATCCGAGCCAGTTCCAGCCCGGCTCGCGCGCCTGGCTCAAGGCGTCGGAGGCACTGCTCTATCGTCCCCTGGGGGACGAGCGGCTCACCGACAATTGCCCGCACTCCTACGATGTCCAGAACTACAACATCGCGCTCAGCATCGATTTCGACAACCAGCTGATCTACGGGGATACCAAGATCACTGCTGTCAGCGAGACCGCCGACCTCTCGACTATCAACCTGGATCTCACGGTGCTCACGGTCGATGCCGTCTTGAGGGGGAGCGATACGCTCACTTACGCCTACACCGATCCGGTTCTTTCGGTCAATCTCGGCCGGAGCTATGCCGTCGGAGATACCTTCCAGGTGCGAGTGATATATCACGGCCACCCGGGCAACGAAGGCACCGGTGGTTTTGGCGGTTTCTGGTTTGACGGGGCGCCCCTGATGGCTTACCAGATGGGCGTGGGGATCAAGGCCAGTCCGCCTTCGATGGGCAAGTATTGGTTCCCGTGCTGGGACTGGCCCTGTGACAAAGCCACTGCCGATTACAGCATCACCATTGCCGGCACCGGCAAGAAAGTTGTCTGCAACGGCATACTAGTCAGCGTGACTGTCGATTCCCTGCACAACACCACGACTTACAAGTGGTCCGAGACCCACGAAATACCGCCGCACCTGATGTCGGTCGCCGCCCGGCGCTACACTGAGCAGGTGGATTCCACTTACTCATGGATTCACTATTGGGTCTATCCGCCTGACGCCGACAATGCCAAGATTCACTTCCAGAATGTTCACACTATGATCGACGGCTTCATCCAGCGGTACGGACCGTATCCCTTCTCCAAGTTCGGCTATGCCGAGGCCACCAAGGGTGACATGGAGCATCAAACCTGCGTTACGCACAATGCCATGACTGTCCGCCCAGACCATTCCTACGATTGGCTGCTGGCCCACGAGATGTCGCACCAGTGGTGGGGCGACTGCGTGTCGGTCAACGATTGGCGGGACATTTGGCTGAGCGAGGGTTTCGCAACCTACTCTGAGGCGATCTTCCAGGAATATGCTTACGGAGCGGCGGCCTACCGCGATTACATGCAGACCAACCTGATGGGTCCCGTTTTTGCAAGCGGCGAGAACTTCCCCATCTATGATCCCGATTATCTCTGGGGCACCACCATCTACGAAAAGGGCGGATGTGTGCTTCACATGCTGCGGCACGTGGTCGGGGACAGCACTTTCTTCGCAGCCTTGGCCGCCTACAGGCAGGCACACGAGTACGGCAACGCGGTCACCAGCCAGTTCCAGGACGCCGTGGAGACCGTGAGCGGCCAGGACCTCGATTGGTTCTTCAACGAGTGGATATATGATGTGGGATGGCCGGAGTACCAATACTCCTGGCATGGCAGCGAGCAGGGAGGCCAGTGGGCTCTAAGCCTGATGATCGACCAGGTTCAGGCCAATGGTCCCGTCTTCACTATGCCCGTGGACGTCAAGATCGCCACGGCTTCGCTCGACACGGTGGTAACGCTCTGGGTGAGCCACGCGCACGCCACCTTCGAGGTGATGCTTCCCGGTGAGCCCACGGCGGTCACTCTGGATCCCGACAATTGGATTCTCAACAAGGCCACTGAGGTGCCATACGCTGGCGTGGGAGGCACTGTCGCCAAGCCCGGCCTCGTCCTTGAACAGAACGTGCCCAATCCTTTTGCTCGCTCAACGACCATTGCCTACTCGGTCCCGAGACCTCAGCATGTCCGGCTGGACATCTTCAGCGCCACGGGGCAGAGGGTGGTGTGCCTGGTTGACGAGGATGCCCCTATCGGCTACGGTCAGGCCGTTTGGAATGGCGAGGACAGCCGCGGCAACCGGGTCGCTTCCGGCGCCTATTTCTGCCGTCTCGCCTCAGCCGATGGGACCAGACTGGTGCGGATGACGCTCCTTCACTGATCTATCTGGCTCGATCGGACAGCGGCCGCGGCCTCGAGGACTTCGTGCTTGTGGAGGTGCGCCCCACCTCACCAAGTCCCTCAGGATGGCTTCTTGGTGCTGGGCTTGCCGGTTGGGCGCTTCTGGTCCGAGTCGTAATGACACCGCTTGTATTTCTTGCCGCTGCCGCACCAGCAGGGATCGTTGCGCTGAAGGTCCGCTGCTGGTTTGGGCCTGCTAATCCCGAAGATGCCTGCTAGCTTGTCCATCCATCCCATCTCAAAGGTCTCCTCGTTTGATTTGACAGATGCAATATAACTGCCGGGGGCTGGAAGTGCCAGTCCTAGTTTTGGGGCTCCCCTCGCGAGCACACTTGCAAATTGGATGGCGGTGTGCGAAGATTCCCTACTCCCGGCGGCGCTGGGTCAGCTGTTCGGGGGGCGAAGACTTGCAGAGTGTTGTGCGTCAACCACCCCTGGACCCAAAGGAAGGAGGCCTGTAGTGAGAAGCGCCATTGCTAGACCCTTCGTGATCGTCTTAGCTACCGTTGTCGCTATCGCCGCGCTTTCGGCGCCTGGGTTTTGCTTCGGCAAGATGTTCGGCGTCAGACCCGGTGAGATAGTGCAAACCGCCTACTTCGGTTTCGGATCGGGAGCGATCGTGCCGCTGGTCGGCATAGACTTCCTCTCGATATCGGCCAGCGTCGAGGATACTGACATTTCTGCGTCACTCTACATCCCACACGCCGGCGTGAGGTTCTACTTGAGCTCCAAGAACGCGCTGGGCAACGTGCGGCCGTATGTTGAGGGGGCGGTGTTGCACTCGATAGCGTCAGTCGATCTCGGTGGACTCTCCTCGGACTACGAGAAGATGGCTGAGGACGCCCTTTCGTTCTGGGGATTCACAGGCATATTCGGCTGTGAGTATTACTTCTCCGAGCGCTTCAGCGTCGCCGGTGAGTACGGTATGCGCTATATTCGCAGCTCAACCGATCTCAAGATCTCGGCCGGAGACATTATTACCAATCCTATTGACTCGAAGCTGAAGGTTTCCTACGAACATAGTTACACAGCAGCGGCCCTGAATTTCCACTTCTAGGAGCGCAAGCTGCTGGCTGGGTTGACGCACAACACTTGGAAACTTGAAAGCCGGTAGCCGGAGGTGGCCCGCGCGGTGCGCCGGGCTGGCGCTCAACGGGTTACAACTAGAGGTTCGCGCCGGACGTACGACGGGGTCGCTATCCTGCAGAAATAGACCCCGCTGGCTGCCCGCATGCCCCGAGCATCGCGGCAGTCCCAGTAGAAGACGCAGCGGCCGGCCGGCATCACCGATGTGCCCAGCAGCCTGACCAGTCGACCGGCCACGTCATAGATTCCGACTGTGATCGGGCCTGGCTCTCGCAAGGCTACGGCGATCGCGAAGCGATCTCGTGCCGGGTTCGGCCATACTTCTGGTGCTGCCACTACCACATCGTCCGGCCCCTTCGATTTCTGTTTAGCGCCGGGCGGAGTTGTGTCCAGGTCCATTGACCAGACTCCACTAGACGAGAGCTGGTCGGACTTTCCGCCGGTCACTACCAACTGGTCTCCGCCAGGCCGGAACACGGCGGCAGCGCCGGCTGGGCTCGGCGGGGAAGCCTGGTCAAAGCCGCCGTTGACTTGTGCCCATGTCGCCTGATCTAGATCGAAAATCCAAACGTCACCATACTCGGCTGCGCCGTTCCTGCCTCCGAACACCACGAGCCTGCCACGGTCACTGTCGACCGCCCCTGCGTGCTGCCACCGGCCTCCCGGGCACTCGCTGCTGCCGTTGTCCAGGAGTTCCCACTGGCCCGTCTCCAGCGAGCAGGCCCAGGTGTCGGCCAGCGCAGAGTCTCCGCTCGGCCCTCCGACGCCACCCTGGATGATGAAGCGTCTGCGGGCCGCATCGTAGCCGCCGACAGCGTAGGCCCTGGGCTGGGGAGTGACGCCGCTCCCGGAATTGATGAGTGCCCACGGCTCCGGGCCCCGCTCGCCTTGAGCGGTCTGGCCCCCGCGCAAGGCCAGGGCGCGCACGTCGTTTCGGAGTGCCTGGCCATCGGAGCCGCCGAAGACCACCAGGCGGTCACCGGCAGGATCATAGATGGCCGTGGCCCCGATCCGCACTTCGGCGCCCAGAGTTGTGATCTCGCTCCAACTGCGGCTCTCGAAGGAGAACTGCCAGGTGTCGCTGAGCCCCGTCTCGCCGATACCGCCGTAGAGAACCAGGCGATTGTCCCTGGAGTCGCACACCATGACGTGGGATGAACGGGCGGGTGGTGCTGATGATCCGTCATCCAGGACATGCCACGTCATGTCGGTGAAGCCAAAAGCCAAAAGGTCGTTGTGGCTCGTCGTGTCTCGACCCCCGAAGACCGCGAGCTCGTCGCCGGCGGCATCATAGGCTGCCGGCGCGTCGGCTCTGCTTCCCACTGAAAGTGGGGCGGGGGCATCAAGCCTGACCCAGCCGTATGGCTGAGCGTCTGCGATGCTGAAGATCGGAGTGAGAGCCGATGTCTGGAAGCGGTGCTCGCACGCTAGCGGGCTCCTCAGCGCAATGACGCACTTGTCGCTTCCCGGACCCTCCACCGTCCAGACGGCTTCACCCGTCGCTCCCGGGGCAGCGACCGGAAGCGGGTTCCAAGTGCGTCCCCCGGACCTGGAAATGTCGAGCGAGGCTTCCTCGGCAAGCGTGGTTCCGCCCGAGATCACCTGCCAGGTTATCC
>DATKKY010000131.1:0-10535 GCA_035542695.1 bacterium
CCTCGCGTGCTCTGGCTATCCTGAGTGCAAGAACACCAAACCTCTTGAGGAAGAAGCGGTGCCAACTGATGTCAAGTGCCCGACCTGCGGTGGCGAGATGATCGTCCGCACCGGCAGGTTCGGCAAGTTCCTGGCCTGCAAATCCTACCCCAAGTGCAAGGGCACGGCCAAGTTCACCATCGGGATCAAGTGCCCCGAGTGCGGTTCCGATCTTATCGAGAAGCGGACCAAGAAGGGCCGCTACTTCTATGGTTGCCAGGGCTATCCCAAGTGCAAGTTTGCGACCTGGGACAAGCCTGTGGCTGAGAAGTGCCCGCAATGCGGTTATCCCGTCATGGTTACGAAGGCCTCAGGGGAGAGAAGCGGTCAGCTGGAGTGCCCCAAGTGTAAGGCTGAGGCAAAGAAATGACTTCCGATATAAGGCCTCCAGCCGCCCGTCCGGTGGCTTCGGGGCGGGTGTCAATAGTAGGCGGAGGCCTGGCGGGTTCCGAAGCGGCTTGGCAGGCTGCGAGGCTTGGCGCGGAAGTCACCCTCTACGAGATGCGGCCTTCGAAGATGACCGAGGCTCACCGCACCGGGCTTCTGGCCGAGCTGGTTTGCTCCAATTCCTTCAAGTCGGATGCACTGGACAACGCCAACGGGCTCCTCAAGCTCGAACTCAAGATGTTGAACTCGCTGCTAGTGATGGCGGCTGCTGAAGCGCGTGTTCCCGCTGGTACGGCCCTCTGTGTGGATCGGCAAGCGTTCGCGGCGCGGGTCACCAAGCTGATCGAAGCCGAACCGAGGATTGCCCTGGTAAGGCGGGAGGTCGCGGCCCTGCCGGAGGCAGATGCGGTGGTGCTGGCTCCGGGACCGCTCGCATCGCCGGCGATCTCGCAGGCTATTGAGAGCCTTGTGGGCGCAAGGCATCTCTTCTTCTACGATGCGGTCTCTCCAATCGTGGAAGCTGACTCGGTGGACATGAGTGTGGCCTTCAGTTCATCGAGGTACGACAAGGGCGAGTCGACCTATCTCAACTTGCCGCTGGACAAGGCTCAATACGCGCGTTTCCTCTGTGAGCTCAGGGACGCCGAGGTGCTTCCTCGGCGGGAATTCGAGGAGGATAGGTTCTTCTCAGCCTGCATGCCTGTCGAGGAGAGCGCCCGGATGGGAGAGGAGACCCTGGCGCACGGCTGCATGAAGCCGGTGGGTCTCCTTAATCCGCGAACGGGGCGAATGCCCCATGCTGTGGTTCAGCTGAGGCCTGAGAACGTAGCCGGCACCATGTACGGCATGGTGGGATTCCAGACCCGTCTGAAGTACGCGGAGCAGGAGCGGATCCTGAGGATGCTGCCTGGGCTTGAGCACGCCCGATTCGTGCGCTTGGGGAGCATCCATCGCAATACCTATATATGCAGCCCGGCGGTGCTGGCGCCCACGCTTCGCGTCAAACGCCTGCCGCATGTCTTCGTTGCCGGCCAGGTGACAGGAGCCGAGGGCTACATGGCAGCGGTCGCAACCGGCCTGCTCGCTGGAGTCAATGCGGCGCTGGCAGCTCGGGGCGAACCTTGCCTCGTGCCCCCGGTGGAGACAGTGATCGGTGGGCTCGCTGGCTACTTGTCCACGGCGAGCCCGATTGATTTCAGACCCTTGAATCCCAACTACGGACTCCTTCCGCCGCTGGGTATCAAGGTGCGTGATCGGCGGCGCCGAAATCTGCTCTTGAGCGAGCGCTCAGCGGGCGCCCTCAAGACCTGGATTGAACGCAACGGCGTTGCCGGGCGGACCGATATGGCGGTGAATCCCAGTGGAGTCATATCTTAAAAAGTTCCTGCTGCATCTAGGGCTTGAACGGAACCTATCTGACCATACTATAAGCGCTTACGAGACTGATTTAAACCAATTTATAGTATTCATGAAGGCGCAGCTGGGCGTCCAGAAGCTGAGCGTCAGGCACATTGACAGGCTGGCGATCAGGCACTTCCTGCGTCAGCAGAAGGACCGGGGGGTCAAGGGCAGTACGCTCAGGCGCAAGCTGGCCGCCATCAGGTGTTTCACGCGTTACCTTTGCACCCGCGAGAACATCGATGCTAACCCGGCGGCAGCGATCAAGATGCCTCAGATGGAGAAGCATCTTCCGGTCTTTCTGGATGTCTCGGAAATGCAGGCCCTGATGGACAAACCCGGCAAGCAGGAGTTTTCTGGCTTGAGGGATGCGGCAATCCTCGAGGTGTTCTACAGCACGGGCATAAGGCTCAGCGAGCTTCACCTCTTGGATATCTCGGACATGGACCTCTTCGGGGAAGTGATCAAGGTCAAGGGCAAGGGCAGGAAGGAACGGAATGTGCCCCTTGGGCGCATGGCCACGCTGGCCCTCAAGAGTTACCTGCCGGAGCGATCAAACCACCTGAAGGCGCGGAAACGCGCTGGGGAGACTGCCCTCTTCTTGAACAAGTTCGGGGCTCGGTTGGCGCGCCGGGGCATCCAGCGCCTGGTGAGGCAGTACCTCTCGCGCGTGTGTAGCCTTAGGCAGATGAGCCCGCACGTGATCCGTCACACCTTCGCCACACATATGCTCGACAGGGGCGCTGATTTGCGCGCCGTCCAGGAACTCCTGGGACACGCAAGCCTGGCGAGTACCCAAGTGTACACCCATGTCACTACCGACCGACTGAAACGGGTCTATAATCAGGCACACCCACGGGCATGAGGAGGAATCTATGGAAGCGATCCGGCGCATAAGGAGCACAACTATCATAGGTGTGCGCAGAGACGGCAAAGTCGCGATGGGTGGGGATGGTCAGGTCAGCCTTGGCGAGACTGTAATGAAGGAGAGGGCGCGGAAGATAAGGATGATTTACAATGACACGATCATCACGGGTTTTGCGGGTGCTTCCGCTGATGCCCTTGCCCTCTTCGAGAAGTTCGAATCCCGGATAGAGCAGTACAAAGGCAATCTGACTCGGGCGGTTGTGGAGCTTGCCAAAGAATGGAGGACTGACAAGATTCTCAGAAGGCTGGAAGCGCTGCTTGCCGTGATGGACAAGGAGCATTCCTTCATCGTTGCGGGCACCGGCGAGATCATAGAGCCCGACGACGGCATAGTGGCCATCGGCTCGGGAGGGGGCTATGCGCTGGCAGCGGCTCGAGCGCTTGTCAAGCATTCGAACCTGGATGCAAGTGCGATTGTGGAGGAGTCGCTTCGCATAGCGTCTCATATATGTGTTTACACCAATGACAGCATCACGGTCGAGGTACTGAAGTAGATGGCGACTGAGGAACTGACTCCCCGGGAGATTGTGCGGGAGCTGGACAAGTACGTGATTGGGCAGCAGGAAGCCAAGAAGTGCGTTGCAATTGCCCTGAGGAATAGGTGGCGGCGCCAGCAGGTCGAGGGTGATCTCAGGGAAGAGATAATGCCCAACAACATCATAATGATCGGACCCACCGGTGTGGGCAAGACCGAGATCGCGAGGCGCCTCGCCAGACTTGCCCACGCGCCCTTTCTCAAGGTGGAAGCCTCCAAGTTCACCGAAGTGGGCTACGTCGGCCGCGACGTGGAATCGATGATCCGCGACCTCACGGAGCTGGCGGTCAACATGGTACGGGAAGAGAAGATGGCGGAGGTAGAGGCGCAGGCCAAGGCCAATGCCGAAGAGCGTTTGCTGGACCTGCTGCTGCCCGCTCAGCGGAAGCGGCCGAATCAGACTCTGGAGGACAAGTCCAGGGACGAGGAGAAGCACAAGGCGACCCGGGAGAAGTTGCGACTCCGACTCAGAGACGGCTCCCTTGATGACAGGACTGTGGACATCGAAGTAGCTTCGAAGTCGGCCCCGATGATTGAGATCTTCACTCCCTCAGGGATCGAGGAGATGGACATCAACATGCAGGAGATGTTTGGTGGTCTCCTGCCGCCCAGGCGGAAAAGGCGGAAGGTGACTGTTGGGGAAGCACGGGATATCCTGGTGCAGGAAGAGGCCCAGAAGCTGGTGGACGCGGAAAAAGTTGTGGCGGAAGCGATCCAACGGACAGAGAACTCAGGCATAATCTTTATTGACGAGATCGATAAGATCACCGGCCCCAAAGCGACCAGCGGCCCGGATGTTTCGCGGGAGGGTGTCCAACGGGACCTTCTGCCGATCGTTGAGGGCTCGACCGTCCCGACCAAGTATGGCATCGTTCGGAGCGACCACATCCTGTTTGTTGCCGCAGGCGCGTTCCACTCTTCCAAGCCATCCGATCTGATTCCGGAATTGCAGGGAAGGTTTCCGATTAGGGTCGAGCTTGGCAATCTGTCTCAGGACGACTTTGTGAGGATCCTGGTGGAGCCCCGGAATGCCCTGGTCAAGCAATACCGGGCCCTCCTCAAGACCGAGGGGGTTGATGTCACCTTCACCGATGGAGCGATCCAGGAGATCGCCGCGATCGCTTCCAAGGTCAATGAGATTACCGAAAACATCGGCGCAAGAAGGCTGCACACGGTGATGACCAGGTTGCTCGAAGACATCCTCTTTGACGTGCCCAACCTGCGCCGGCGACGCCTTGAGATAACACCCGAGTTCGTGCAGGAGAAGCTCAAGAGTGTGATCGAGGATGTCGATCTGACGCGCTATATCTTGTGATAGAAGGGAGCATCTATGTGGGAGAGGAAGCATTTTCTTTCGATCTACGATCTCTCGAGCGATGACGCCAAGCAGCTGATCGAGAAGGCCCTTGACCTCAAGCAGCAGCATCATGCGGGCCGGCTCCAGCCCCTGCTCAGGGGCAAGGCAATGGCCATGATCTTCAGAAAGCCGAGCCTGAGGACCAGGATCAGCTTCGAGATGGGGATAGTTGGCCTGGGTGGCCACGCCCTATACATCTCCGATGATGAGATCAAGCTTGGCCGGAGGGAGGCGGTCTCCGATGCCGCAAGGGTGATCTCCCGCTATGTGGACATCATGATGATCAGGACCTTTGCCCAGGCTGAAGTCGAGGAACTCGCGCGATGGGCTACCGTGCCGGTGATCAACGGGCTCACGGATCTTCACCATCCCTGCCAGGTGCTCGGGGACATTCTCACCATGAGGGAGAAGAAAGGCAGAGTCGAGAATCTGAAGGTAGCCTTCCTTGGCGATGGCAATAATCTTGCAAACTCGTGGATCGACGCTGCTGCCAAACTGCGCTTCAAGCTGGTGCTTGGACTGGCCAAGGGTTACGAGCCTGACGCTTCGATTCTTGAGCGAGCGCGCAAGGACGGCGCCGACGTCGCGATCGTCTATGATCCTCTCGAGGCTGCCCGCGAGGCAGACGTGGTGTACACCGACGTGTGGGCGAGCATGGGCTCGGAGGCCGAGGCCGAAGAACGCAAGCGAGCGATGAAGCATCTCCAGGTGAACGATGATCTCCTCAAGGTAGCCAAGCGCGATGTGATTGTGATGCACTGTCTACCCGCACACCGGGGCGACGAGATCACTGACGGCGTGATGGACGGCAAGCACTCGGTGGTTTTTGACGAGGCCGAGAATCGCATGCATATGCAGCGGGCGATAATGGTGGAGCTGCTGCTCAAATGAGGTCGGCGCTGGAGAGCTCGATGTTCCGGGGTGCAGCCGTGGGTGTTGCCCTGGCGGTGCTCTTGTGCCAGGGATGCGCCAAGCGGGGTTTGCCTCCTGGCGGACCCGAAGACAAGACGCCTCCCGTTGTCGAGACTATGAGCCCGGCCAGCGCCGCAGTGCGGGTCGATCCCAGAAGCCCGATCATGCTGAACTTCAGCGAGCCGATGAAGCGGCGGACCGTCGAGACCGCGGTGATTGTGAGCCCTCCCACGCGCTGGGCGAAGCGATACTGGAAAGGGAACACCTATACTCTGATCCCCAGCCAGCCTCTGCTTGCTTCGACCACCTATCTGGTTTCGCTAGGTGCCTCGGCTGTGGACCGGCACGGGGTCAAGCTGGGCAAGACCTTTGTTGCCGGCTTCTCGACGGGAGAGTCACTGGAAGCCGGGGTGATATCGGGTAAGCTCTCCTGGAAGGGGCTCTCGGTCGAACAGGCCCTGGTCGAGGCTTTCGATGCCGCCGAGATCGGCGAGATCACGGGTTTCCCGACAGCGGATCCCGATTACGTTTCACTTACCGGCTCTGGCGGGCAGTTTGAGATTCCCTTCGTCAATCCGAAGAAAACCTACTGCGTGTTCGCCTTTGTGGATGCCAACGCGAACTCCGAGTACGATCGTGGAGAGACCGTTGGCTGTGCTGGCGGAGAGTTCTCCTTTGCGGATTCATCGAGAATCACAGGCGTTGATTTCTCGCTGTGTGATACTGGCTTGAAGGGCAGTCTCGGAGGGACGGTCCTTGAACCCGAGGGCCTGGACACCTTGAAGGCCGGCGCCAGGATTGCCGTGATCGCTCGAGCCGTCCGGGACTCTGTCTCATACCGCGCTCAGGCGGATGACAAGGGACGATTCGTCATCAATTGCATGAATCCTGCTGAGTACGTCGTGGAGGCCTTTCTCGACTACAACGGCAATCAGAGAAAGGACGTAGCCGACACCTTTTACGTCCGGTCGGCAGACACCCTTAGCATTAGGCCATGCGCTAAGCCGCAGTACGTTGAAATGAGGCTCAAGCGTGAAGATTAGGTTCACCAAAATGTCCGGGGCCGGGAATGACTTTGTCGTGCTCGGACCCGAGTTCGGGGGTCTCAAGTCCCGGCTCTCCTGGCTGGCCAAGCGAGTCTGTCCGAGAAAGATCTCGGTGGGAGCCGATGGACTGATCCTGGTAGAGCATGATGGCCAGGGCCTCTTCATGCATTACTTCAATAGCGATGGCTCGGCGGCCTCCTTCTGCGGCAACGGTGCACGTTGTCTGGTGCGCTACTGCCTCGAAAAGGGGCTTGCTCGCGGCGAGGTAAGCTTCCGCTCAGCCTCGGGGATACACACCGGCGAGGTCACACCGGACGGCGTCAGAATCGGTGTCAAGATGCCCGTGCTTGTGCGGCGAGCCAGGATCGGCGTGGAGGGTGGTCCAGGCGGCCGCGCTACTTATGACATCCTTCTCATAGATGCTGGCGTGCCCCATGCCGTGGTCTTCGTCACGGATCTCGCTGCTGTCGAAGTTGAGTCAGTGGGCCGGGTGATCCGGTATCATCCCGATGTTGGACCTGAGGGTGCCAACGTTGACTTTGTGGATGCTCGTGGGAGCGGACCCTCCGGCATCAGAACTTATGAACGTGGTGTCGAAGCTGAAACCCTGGCCTGCGGCAGCGGCTGTGTGGCTGCTGCCTTGGCGCTCGAGCTTGAGCGTGGCGCGGGGGAGAAAGTCCAATTGATGGTGGCATCCGGCGATGTTCTGACCGTGGAGCTGGCGTCTGCGGCAAAGAGGGCCGCTCTCAGCGGACCTGCAGCCATGGTCTTCGAAGGAGAGATCGATATCAAGGAGCTTGACCATGTTTGAGGGTTGCTATGTCGCGATGGTGACGGACTTCAAGAATGGCCAGGTCAATCTCGACGGTGCGAAGGCCCTGACTCGCAAGCTGATTGATGGGGGAGTCTCGGGTCTGGTGCCGGCGGGATGCACCGGGGAGGCGGCCACGCTTTCTCCCAAAGAGCGGCTCGATCTTCTGAAGGCAGTTATGGCCGAACGCGGAGCCAAGAAGACGGTCAAGGTGGTTCCGGGTACGGGCACCAATTCGACTGCTTCTACTATCGAGCTCACCAGGGCAGCTGAGGATGCTGGCGCTGACGCTGCTTTAATCATTACACCCTATTACAACAAGCCGACGCAGGCGGGTCTGATCAAGCACTACGAGGTTGTGGCGAGCAAGGTCAAGTTGCCCATCATGGTGTACAACGTCCCGGGCCGCACCGCCGTCAACATGCTCCCGGAGACGGTCGCGGAAATCGCCAAGATCGAGAACATCGTGGCAATCAAGGAGGCAAGCGGCTCGGTGGACCAGGTCTCCCGCATCGCAAGCCTATCCGACATCGAAATCCTCTCGGGGGACGACTCGCTGACGCTCCCCATGCTGGTGGTAGGTGCCAGGGGAGTGGTTTCCGTGGCGGCCAATGTAGTTCCTGATACCTTGAGCATTATGGTTCGCCTTTTCCGCGAGGGCAAGATCGCGGATGCGCGCCAAATCCACGTGGACTTGCTACCCCTCTTCCATGTGCTCTTCATTGAGACCAGTCCGGGGCCCGTCAAAGCTGCGCTCGAGATGCTGGGCGCGGGGACCGGGGAGCTTCGGCTCCCGCTCGTGCCGGTCGCTGAAGCTACCCGGCAGAAGGTTCGGCGAGTGCTCGAAGACCTCGGTTTACTAGGAAACCGCACTGTGATAGATTGATCTCGCTCAGAAGGGCGGGGGCAATGCTCAAACTATGTCTGGTTGGCGGGCTTGGGAGAATGGGGAAAGCTATAGCTTCCCTTGCCCAGGTGGCCGGCGATGTCGAGATAGTCTCGGTCTGGGAAAGCCCGGATGCGATCGGGCGAGGAAGTGATTTTGATCGCCGGACCGGCTACCTCAAGAATCCGGTCGCGGTCATGGCGGCCGGTGAGGATGCCGTCAGGCTGGCCGACGTCGTGATTGATTTCTCGACTGCGGAGGCTTTCGCCGAGGTTGTCAAAGTCTGCGGGGCCGCAGGCAAGCCCGTGGTCTCGGGCACGACGGGCGTTGCAGACAAGCACGACCGGCTTGCAGCGCTGGCGCGCAAGGTCGCCGTGGTGGCCTCGCCCAATATGGCGGCCGGCGTCAATGCCGTGTTTCGCTTGTGCGACGTCGCCGCCCGCACGATCGGCCCTCTTTCGGACGTCGAGATTGTCGAGGCCCATCACCGCACCAAGCGAGACATGCCGAGCGGCACCGCGCTCGAGCTGGGCCGCATCATCGGCGCGGCGACCGGGCGCAAAGTCCCGACTCATTCCCTGCGGGTCGGCGACGTCGCAGGCAAGCACACCGTGGTCTTTGCTCTCAAGGGTGAGACTATAGAGATAACCCACAACGCCGAGTCGCGGGACTGCCTCGCCGCAGGCGCGCTCGATGCTGCTCGCTTTGCTGCTGCGGCGCGTCCTGGACTCTACACTATGCTTGACGTGATCGGCTCGGGCAGACCGGAGGTGTAGCCAGCTTGAAAAGCCAATCGTGGATTTTGATCTTCATCGTGGCCATTTGCGTGGCCGGGGTCATATCTTTCTTCCTGCTGATGTCAATGGGGCTCTTTGCACCCGAGCGAGATACCATATCGCTGGGCAGCAAGATCGGCCTGGTCGAGGTGACCGGAACCATCGTGAGCCCGAGCCCTGTGGTGGATGACATCTTGCGATTTGCCAGGGACGACGCCATCAAGGCGGTCATCGTTAGGATCGAAAGCCCTGGAGGCGTTGTGGCGCCGGCCCAGGAGATTTACGAGGCTTTGAAGAAGTTGCGCTCTCAGGGCAAGCCCGTAGTCGCATCGATGGGTAGCGTGGCAGCCAGCGGTGGCTACTACGTCGCTTGCGGCGCCGACTCGATTGTCGCCGATCCCGGCACGCTGACCGGGAGCATCGGCGTGATCATGAGTTTCCCCAACACCCAGGAGCTCTTCAAGAAGCTAGGGATCGATGTCCAGGTTGTGAAGACCGGCGAGTTCAAGGACACGGGTTCGCCGACGCGACCGATGACCACCGAGGAGAAGCAATTGATCGGCGAGCTCATCGGGGACGTCTATGATCAATTCGTGACGGTGGTGGCGACCGAGCGGCGCATGAGTCTGGATGCGGTCAAGAAAATCGCCGACGGAAGGGTGCTGACTGGCCGACAGGCTTACCGCCTCGGGTTGGTCGATCGCCTGGGCGGCTACCGCGACGCCGTGATGCTGGCGGGGGAATTGGCTGGCATCAAGGGCGAGCCTGTGGTGGTCAAGCACCGGAAGCCCCGGACTTCGATCCTGGACTTGATTGACCAGCTCTCCGGGTTTGCCTCCAAGGTCACGCGGGATGGAGTGTCTATGGAGTACTCCCTGAGGTAAGACGCTGGGGCAGGATCTCAGCGCCCCGCCACGAGCCCTCAGATTTCTTTTGACAAGCCCAGCCCAGTTCTGCTAACTTGTTACAGGCAAAGCAGTAGGAGTGATCACCTTGCCCATATTTGAATATGAATGTGCTAAGTGCCGAAAAGTATTTGAGGTCCTGTCGGCTGGCGGCGCATCGAAGCGCTTGAAATGTCCCCGCTGTTCATCCACGCGAGTCAAACGACTCTTCTCCGGATTCGCGGTTATCTCCAGCAAGGGGAAGACCTCAAGCCAATCGAAATCATCAACCTCCTGTGCGAGCTGCGCTTCCAAGAACTGCAGCTCTTGCAGGTAGCCTTGGCGATCAGATGCGAAAAAGGGGGACGCTATGACTAAGGCCGATCTTGTGGAGCAGGTTGCTGGCGTGACCGGGCTCACCAAGCGCGACGTCGGAGTGGTTGTCGATCTGCTGCTTGAGACCATCTCCAAGGCTCTGTGCGAGAAAGAGCACATTGAGATCAGGGGCTTTGGGAGCTTCAAAGTGAAGACCAAGAAAGCCAGGATGGCCCGCAACCCGAGGACCGGCGAACAGGTT